>DKAI01000175.1:0-8130 GCA_002450755.1 Deltaproteobacteria bacterium UBA6930 | reverse complement strand
TTCGCATTTGCCTCATCGCCTAGGACGAAACTGAGGAATCTTTTGGCCGCTTGGGTGTGATTGAAAAACGACTTCTACAGGGAGACCAACACGTAATTCTTCAGGTTGAGAATCGAGTAAGTTAGTAATGATTCGCAGGTGGGCTTGCTCTTGTAGTTCAACCTCGGCAACAATATAGGGCACTCTCGCGATAGCAGCGGGATGGATGGGGTGGGTGACGACAGTCCATGACGTTAGTTTGCCGAGTCCCGACATTTTTGACCACTTGGAACTGGAGGAACCACACTCACCGCAGACGGGGCCAGGAGTAAAACGATATAAAAAGCAGCCGTTGCACTGTTGGATTCGTAGTTCGTCTCGGTTACAGGCCGCCCAATACTGCTCGGTGTCTAGGTCTGCAATAGGAAAGGGAAAGTTGTGTTTTTCTGTCATCCTAGTTGTGCCTTTTTAAAATCATGGCAGAGGTAGGCACTGCATTCCCAGAGGCTACGAAGACGTGCTCTACATTTTCTATCTGACAGTTTGAGTCACCTCTGATCTGTCGAACAGCTTCGATATTATTTTGCATTCCGTGTAGATAGCCCTCAGATAAATTTCCGCCGCTTGTATTTAGTGGGAGGTCTCCATTAGGCCAAGCAAGACGACCATCACCAACGTAATCTTTTCCTTCTCCGCGTTTGCAGAAACCGTATTCTTCAAAAGCCATTAGAACTAAGGGAGTAAAATGATCATACAAAAAGAGCACGTCAATATCTCGATGAGAGATATCTGCGTCTTGGAAGATTCTCTGAGCTATTACTGTAGATTCTGTTTCTTTGCTATCGACGTTTTTTACAACCTCGCGATGATTCCAGCTTCCTCCACCCATTCCACCGGAAGAAATGTACGCAGGCTTCTGGCGTAAATCTCGAGCTCTTTCGCTTGTGGTGACAATTAAGGCGGCTGCACCATCCGTTTCAAGACAGCAGTCGTAAAGACGGACTGGCTCAGAAATCATCCGTGAGTTTTGATGATCGTCAAGTGTCATCGTTTTTCCATACATCATCGCATTTGGATTACGTTGAGCGTGTTCTCTACATGCAACCGCTATCTCTCCAAAATGATGGCTCTTAGTTCCGTAGAGCTCCATATGTCGACGTGCGGCCAGCCCGACTGATTGTGCGGGACTAAAAAGACCATACGGCGAGTTAAAGGCTGAAGGGCCTTTAGCTCCTCTAGAAGTAGAGGCTTGGCCGAATCTAGGTGTACCTCTTCCAGATCTTTCGTTCATTGCTCTAAAGGCTATGACAGCTTTTGCTTGTCCAGTTGCTACAGCCATAGCAGCAAGAAGGATACTTCCTACAGGCCCTCCTCCTCCTCCGTAGGGAACCTCTCCGAAGAAACGCAATTGTGGAATACCGAGGTTTCTTGCTATCAGCACAGGATCATTGTTGTCCCAACTAAATTTTGCAATGCCATCAATATCATCGATTGAAAGGCCTGAATCTTGGACCGCCGAAGATATCGCCTCGCATGCAAGACGCATTTCGCTTCGTCCGGAATCCTTGGAGTATTCGGTATGTCCGATACCAACTATTGCAGTGCGGTCTTTAAAACTGTTCATGATTATAATTACCGTCTATCAGGTTAATCAGAGTGGAGAGTCTCATCCAGGAAAAATGCAGGTCGGACAACCGTTTTGTTCAAGGGCACGCTCCGCTAGCTCTTTGTCCAGCTCGCATTGATATTGAGGAGTGTCTAGTCGTTCGGTTCGGTTGTCAGCCGACTGCGAGTGGTCATCCTTCTTTGCAGGAGTCATTACTTTTTCTTTCCAGTTATCGTCCGTGTCCCAAGTTTCTGGCATCATAAGGACTGAGCCAGGCGCTGAAAGCCGGGTGAAAGCTGACAGGGCCCGCTTGAGGATAAGCTCCTGCTGGTCTTTCTGATTTGGCTTGCCGGCCGTGTGTCCAAGGGGAAAGTCAAGAAACGCGGCTCTTGGAGGGTTGACTGAACGTGTAATTGATAACGCGCTTGTTAGCGAAAGAGTTGGAATTCCCCGGGATTCAATTTCTCTGGCTATCAGCCCGACCGACTGATGGCAAACTGGTCAGACAGGAACTAGTAGAACGAGGTCGACTTGGTCTTCTTCACATCTATCCGCCAGCGCGGGCGCTAAGGTCTCTTTGACGGACCGTGCAGAATAAATTCCTCCCATAAAGGTGTACGCATTCTGGGCGAGTTCTCCTAAAAAACCGTTGGAGACTAGCTTCCTCAGCGTTTCTAAAGGAAATACAACATTTGGATCTATTCGTGAATCGGTTAGATCGTAAGCAAAGTGAGTCGTTCTTAATTGAGAGTTTTGAGTTTCTTTGTCGATGATTCGAAAACTCAAGTCGTCTTTGAAATGAAATGCAATCTGTCCCTCGACATATATTCCTCCCGAAGCGATCAGACCTATTCGAGAATTTTCTAACAGCTTAGTTACGTCGGACCAAGGCGGAGGGTCTTCTGCTTTCGTCCAGCGATATGTTGGATACCCTAAAGAGTCATAAAGTGCCGTCGTTCGTTCGATGTAGTCTACAGGTGCGCTCATCCGACTAGGTTGGCACACGTTCTCTGTTTTCGCAGGAGACCTGACCTAGTTGTTTGTTCGAATTCTATTAAGCACTAATATAAAAAATATGATATAAGATAGATACTTATACGGCACTTGCTAGATCCTTGATTAACAATATTGCGATTTAAAAAGACTTATTTCAGGCAGAAGGTATTCGGTTCTGCGAGAATATTTACCCTGGCAAAGAGAGGCCGTTCCTGGAGGAAATTATTTAATGGTCTGTCAGCGATGTAACGAGAAAATAGAGGTTTCAGGAGGAGAAAGAATCGGCTTCAGGGAAACTTGTGATGGTTGTGGGGATGATCTTCATGTTTGTCTTAATTGCAACCATCATGATCAGTCAGCATACAATGGTTGCAAAGAGTCGTCGGCCGAACGTGTGGCGGATCCAGAATCTTCCAACAGATGTGAGTATTTTTCTCCGATGCTCTCTTCTTTAAAAAATCCACCGAAAAGCAAAAAAACGGAAAAGACGAATCCGTTGGATGTGTTATTCAAGTCCTAGTTCGTGTGCCAGAATCTGTTCGCATTGAACAAAGGGCTCAGAGCCGGCGGTTCTTTAAGCAGGGCAGGGATTCGCGAATTTGAGTTTGAGCTTGAAGATTTAGATCGGCCACGATCACTTCTTCCTGTCTGGTCGCCTTCGCTAAAACGGAACCCCACGGATCAATTAAAAGTGTGTGCCCATACGAAGACCGGGTGGGACTGTGGGCTCCACTTTGGGCAGGCGCAATGACAAAACATTGGTTTTCTATTGCACGTCCACGGAGAAGAATTTCCCAGTGGGCCCGTCCTGTCTCCGGTGCGAAAGCAGAGGGTACCGCTAAAAAGCGCGCACCTTCTGCCATGTAGTTTCGATAGAGCTCGGGGAAACGAAGGTCATAGCAAACAGAGAGTCCAACTTTCCCAAAAGGCGTGGATACGCAGACCGGTGATTTACCCGGAGCAATGCTCTTCGATTCTTTGTAAGAGATTCCTCCTTGGAGTTTGAGGTTTACATCAAATAAATGCATTTTCCTGTAGATACCTGCAAGATCGCCCTTGGGATCTACTAAGAAACTAGTATTGTAAACTCGTGAGTCCTCAGCGAGTTCGGGAAAGCTGCCACCAAGTATCCAGATTTGGTGCAATCGTGCGCGTTCTTTGATGAATTCTACAATTTCGTCACCAAGGGTTTGCGCGCAGGGAAAAGGCTCTCCTTCTTGTCGAATGTATGCAAACATCTCCGGGAGTGCGACCCATTGTGCTCCTAATTTGGCACCCTCTTGAATAAGTTCGGCTGCCATCTTTAGGTTAACGTCAATGTTTTGACCTGAGCTCATTTGTACGGCGGCGACACGAATTGAACTAGGTGGGTTTGGTAAGGCCATCAGGAAATTATAAAGGAAGTTATAGTGGTTACACCATGTGTAGAACAGTTCTATTGGAGGAATGGTGAGTTTTGAAGAAGCCGAAAGAATTGAACTTGATTTAGGTGGAACTCTCTCCCCACCTCTTTCGGAAGAGAATGGAGTCTCAAAGTCGCAGTTACTCAAAACTGCAAAGGGATTGGAAACGACCCTTGAGGGCTTGCTTTCGCCAAATGCGAAGTCGGACTTCGTGCGAATGCTTGTTGAAGAAAAGGGGTTGGAGCAGCTTGAGGTTGTCAGGACTACGTTTTCAACGTTAGGTCTTCGTGACTGGGTACACATCGGCATAGGGGGATCGTCACTTGGATCCGAAATGATTTTTCAAGGGCTCGCCCATCCGAATCACAATGAATTGAGTGACGAAAAGAGGACGGGACCTCGTATCCATTTCATCGACAATATTGACCCAAGCAGTTTCTCTGGGCTTCTAGATGTTCTTGATCTAAACAGGACGGCTATTCATGTGGTTTCGAAATCTGGTCGCACTTTGGAGACTCTGGCCATTTTCGATCTTGTTAGGCAAAGGTACGAAGAGAAAAAGATCCCGTGGAAAGATAGATGCGTAGTTACGAGTGGGAAGGGACGGCTTAAGGATATTTCTCTAGCAAATGGTACCTTTTGGGTTGATTTTCCTGAAAACGTGGGAGGGAGGTTTTCTGCACTAGCCCCAGGAAGTCTTTTGACGCCTTCTATTGCAGGCATCAATGTAGAGGCCGTAGTAGCGGGAGCTCGCCGGCAATTGGATGAATTGATCGATTGTAATCCCGAACGGAACTTATCGGCGATGGGGGCAGTTGCGGCTTACCGACTTTTCAAGAAAGGAAAAAACATTCATGTGCTAATGCCCTATGGGGATCGCCTTGAGGCGTTTGGTCGTTGGTACCTGCAATTGTTCGCAGAGAGTCTCGGAAAGAAGCTGAAAACTACATCTGCTCAGAATGGTTCGATTTCTCCATTTAATGCTCGAGGCGCTACGGATCAACATTCTCAATTACAGCTCTTTTTAGAGGGAAAAAACGATAAGTTAATAAGTTTCATTCAGATTAAGGAGATGGACGAACGTTTCCCTCTAAGCGGGATGGAACCACGAGAGGACCTCAAAGGTTTAAACCTATCAGACCTGTTCAAGCAAGCGCAGCGAGGTACAGCGCTCGCTTTAAGAGAAGCAGATTGTCCAACCATGTCATGGCTCCTGCCAAAACTGAATGAAGAATCGCTTGGAGCAATAACCTTAGTTTTTGAACTTCTTGTTTCATACTTGGCAGAGTTGCTTGAGATAGATGCCTATGATCAACCTGCAGTAGAGCGTGGTAAAAATAATACGAACGCTTTGCTGGGTTTAGAGGAATATGCTTCCGTTAAGCGAGCGATTATTCCTGAATGGCTTATATGAATCTCGAGTCCTGGAGCGTGATTATTTACGTCCGCCGCGACCACTACGAAAATCCGAGGGATTAATACCAGTCCGACGGATTACATCGTAAAAATCTTTTCGATCTTTCTTTGCAAGTCTTGCTGCTCGACTGATATTCCCTCCACATCGTCGCAATAAGCCCGTAACGTAGCGAGTTTCGAAGGCTCGTTTAGCATCCTTAAAAGAAGGGACGTCGTCAGAATCTGTGGCCAACATAAGGGCCTCTGCGCTTATTGCTCCGTGTCCAGTAAGTCGTACGGCTTGTTTTATCCTTTCTCGCAGCTCTAGTACGTCGCCCGTCCAAGGCTCAAGCACTAAGCATGCCCGTGCATCGGCAGTAAAACCGACAGGTTGAATGCCTAGTTCTGATGAGAAAGCGTGTAGATAATGTGTTGCCAGAGGCATTATATCTTCGCTTCTCTCGGAGATTGATGCGATGCGGATGGTATGATGCGGAGTCGATCCAAAGAGGCTTGCGTCAGACCCGCTATCAATCGTAGCTACGAGCCGCGCGCGTAGCGGAGAAGAGGTGCTGCTACCTTCTTTTTGGTAAGACCCTTCGGCCACCGCTCTTGCCAGGCTCGCTCTTGCAGAGGGCGTTAACCCTTCGCTCCGTTCAAGAACGAGCGTGCCGTCGCTAACCCGTTCTAACGCTCCTGAATAGACGCCGGGGACTGCTGGGTAGACTCCTTCCGCACAACCGAATATCTCTCGGCCTTGAAGGGCTTCTGGAATAGAGACACACGATAGGTTTTCCAAAGACCTGCTGGCATGGTGCCCCCAGGTGTGAATCGCGCGGGCTACGCCCATTTTGTCGGCGCCGGGAGCTCCCATGATTAAGACCGGCAAATCAGAGCGCGCGGCGGTCATTGCGCTTTGGATTAGATCTCGAGAGATTTGGCTCGAACCTACGATTCTGTCTTCCCTTCGTGGTCCAGTGGGGCGGCTATCGGTAGACGGCGCATTAGTACCGCTTGGGGTTCCACCAGAACGATCGTCAAGCGTTCCTGATCCACCCTGGATAGTGAAATATCTTGGTATCCTTGTAGTCATGGTGCCTCCAAAATGGCTAGGCCGAGGAAGATATGGATCGTTGAGGGAAATTGTCAACAGAAAAGTGTGGGTATAATGCCAGATCTTGGGGATAATGGGGTCTTCGGCACTTAGCTGGACGCCTCTAGCGTCAAGGATGCTGTAGCTAACCCCCCTCGAGGTAAAGGGTTTTCGAGAAATGAAGAAGCAAAAATGAGTGCAGTAAAACGTCTGCCTCCCCAGCTAATCGATCAAATTGCCGCGGGAGAAGTAGTGGAAAGGCCCGCTTCTGTCGTAAAAGAACTGCTCGAAAACTCAGTCGACGCTGGCGCAACTAGAATTACAGTCGAGGTGAGAGAGGGGGGGCGGGACTTAATTGCAGTAACCGATAATGGAAGTGGAATGTCGTTCGAGGATGCCCGCCTGGCGATAGAAAGGCACGCTACTAGCAAAATTTCTCGTATGGAGGACTTTCTCACATTGGCAACGTATGGATTTCGAGGCGAAGCTCTTCCAGCGATAGCATCCGTTTCTCGTTTCAGGCTACGAACGAGAGTGCCCGGAGATAGGCAAGGCTATCAGATTTCGATTGAGCACGGTCAAAAACCTCTCGAAAAAGTAGATGGGTGCGCAGAAGGAACAAGAGTAGAAGTAGCGGACCTCTTTGGTGGACTACCGGCTCGTAGAAAGTTTTTGAAAAAAGCGTCTACTGAATGGGCCCATGTGGCTGACTTTTTAAGCAGAGCTGCATTAGGCCTACCCGAAATTCATTTCGATATAATCCGAGATGGGAAAACTGTTATGCAATGGCCAGCCTCAGATCGGTTGACTGATAGAATTGCGGCTGTCCTCTCCGATCGTGATGCTGAAAGTCTTATACCAACTGAATATTCCCGTGCTGACAATAAAATTTATGGATTCATTTCGAGACCCGATGTTCACAGAGGTAACGCTTCTGGAATTTATGCTTATGTTAATGATCGGCCAGTACGTGATAAGGTTGTTCGCCAGGCCACAACGGATGCTTATAGAGACTATCTTCCTCGGGGTCGTTACCCAACCGCGGTTCTGTTTATTTCTACCTCGCCGGACTCTCTCGATGTAAATGTACACCCAGCCAAATGGGAAATTCGCTTCTCCGATCCACAAGTGATCTACAGACTTGTTCGTGACTCGATCAAGAAAGCAATCTCGTTGAGAAATTTCTTTGGGAGCAACTCACAGTCCAAAGAGGCAAAGAGCGACAATCGTCCAACACCGGAAGAGGCGGAGATTCGAATAGTTCCGACTCCTCAGGAAGAGGCCCCAGGTCAGGAAGGACTTTTATTAAAGGAGAGTATCCAAATCCACGCTGTTACTGCAATGAACGAACATCGTTTTCAATTCAGCGATCTGAATTGTATAGGTCAACTGTTAGATACTTATTTGTTACTTGAAGATACTAAAGGTCTTCTGCTTGTTGATCAACACGCTGCTCATGAGCGCGTCCTCTACGAACGACTTAGAGAAGGTTGGGCGAGCAGCCGTAACGAAAAACAAATGTTACTGCTCCCTGTAGATGTGGAAATCGATGCGCCGACTCTGTCACAAATAAGAGAGCATGAGAAAATCTTGGATCGTATGGGTTTCGATTTGGAAGAGTTTAGTGAAAAAAGTGTTCTTCTTAGAGCTATACCTGC
>DKAI01000206.1 GCA_002450755.1 Deltaproteobacteria bacterium UBA6930 | reverse complement strand
GCAGCCCAGGGAATCTTAGCTGCACTTTTTAACCGGGAACGAACTGGAGAGGGAACCTATATTGATGCCTGTATGGCCGAATCAATGCTATTTGCCAACGAATGGACAGCTACAGAAATAAATGGTGGCGTCGATTGGGATAAATCGATTTTTCGACCCGGAAAAGCTGCAATCGTTCAGGTCGGAGATGGTACTTGGGTGCAAATTCCGGGCAGCCCAGCAGGAACTCTTCCAGGAATAGCGCGCTTAAGAAATCAACCCGAACTCCTAGACGATCTACGGTTTGATACGTTGGAGCATCGGAACCACCACCTCGAAGATTGCCTAGAAGTCATAAAGAGACTTGTTAAGGAATACCCTGACTTTCAATCCTTCGAGAAGGCTATATCCAACAACATGAGGCTGCCCGTCGGTGAAATCATTTCCCTATCAGAAGTGCCCAATTCCGAGTGGGCTCGCGAGCGTGAGGCGTTCATAGAAGTCTCCTCTGGTGAAAAGGGCGAAACCGTCCTAATGAACCGAGGTCCCCTTAGATTCTCGAATGCATCCTTTGGGCCCCAGAATGGAGGGAAAAAGTTGGGTGCTGATAACCATACGATCATGAAAGAGATCATTCATGCTACGGACGAAGAAATCGCGGGTTGGGACCGGCAAGGTCTTCTAGCATACGAAACTGAGGAAGCTACGAAATCTCCTTGGACCTAAGGCTTCGCTTCGTATATCAAGTTGAATGGCGTCTCGGCTGCCCGACGGAACTGCGAGAATCCCCCTCCCTTAACGACTTCACGAATTCTTTTTTCGCCAGCTTGCGCCCCTAGAGCAAGGCCCACTTCCTGAGAAAGGGAAGCAGGGGTACAAATCATTGTTGAGGCCGAATAGTAAAGTCGACCTACGGTATTTAGGTTTTCTTCGAGCGTATCGTTTGCAAAGGGTTCGACGATAAGCCAGCTTCCATCAGAATCCATTGTGCTCAAAACATGCGAAGATGTTCCTTGAGGATCTCCCATGTCGTGAAGACAATCGAAGCAAGCCACTAGGTCGTAGCCGCTGCCTGGGAAATCCTTTGCCGATGCGACTTCAAACTTTACACGTCCTTCTAAACCCGCCTCAGCTGCGAGGCGGTTGGCTCGGTCTACTGACGGAGCATGGAAATCAAATCCGATAAAAGAACTCTTAGGGAATGCCTGCCCCATAATGATGGTAGTAATTCCGTGGCCGCAACCTACATCGGCAACTGTTGCCCCACGCAGTAGCTTTTCTTCAACTCCTTCGAGAGCTGGTATCCAAGCCTGAACTAAATTTGCTGCATAACCTGGACGGAAAAAACGTTCAACTCCACAGAACATCATCGGATCATGTTCACCCCAGCCTACGCCCTTACCCGTCTTAAAGGCTTCTGTGACCTTCTCTTCCGATCGATGAACAGAAGAAGCGACGTAGAAAAGCCCCGCGAGATCAGGACCGTTTGGATCCGCTAGAGCAAACGCCGCCTCGTCTGACATTGAATAACGATCAGTCTCTGGGTCGTGTATGACATACTCACCCACTGTTTGAGATGCCAGCCACTCGCGTACGTTTCTCTCTGCGGTATCCGTTTCTCTAGCTAACTCAGTGGAAGTAAGACCTTGAGGGTGCTTGGCCAAAGTTTTATAAAGTCCAAGCTTATCGCCAACCACAACCAGTGCAGCATGGTAGGTAGCCGCAGCTTCATTCAGGGCACGGTTCATGAAATTTCCTAGCTTTTCTTCATCCATCTTATTCTCCTAATTGGAAACAAGTTTGAAAAATATTCACGACGGTTCGTTCGAAATCTTGTCATCTTACTTACTAGTCTGTAATCGGAACGATCCCTAAAACGACCGAGGTATTACCTACGCTCCGCGTAATATGGCCCTTACCTTGAGTATCTTCCGCAAAGATAACTGCTCCGGGAAAAAGGTGCTTTACTTCTCCATCAGAAGTTTCCAGCTCAATTTCTCCTCCGAATAAAAGGACATATTGCCGACGCGGAGCATTATGCCATTCGTAATTCCAATTACGTGGGGCTTCGATAAAAGTAAAATTCGTTGCGGACTCACTTGTAGATCTCTTGATCTCGCTCGTGGCTTCGCGATCGGCTTTACAATCTACCGAGATCGTCTCCAAATGTGAATCACCTAAATCATCATGATAGATCCGTGTATATTCAGCCAATTTTTGAATCCTCCTTCTCTTGAGCATGTATAAATGTATCTGGATCGAAACTCGACATTTCTCGAGCTAAAACTTGTGAAAGTGCATTCACATTAAGTTTCGATCCTGTAGCCGCGCGCGCAGGTTTATCTAACAGGAATTTCGCAAATTTCACACTCTCGTTCGCCAATTCTTTCTCCTCGAAGATTCGATTTATCATTCCCCAACGCTCTAACTCTTCAGCTTTGTATCGATTACAAGTCAAGATGACTTCCTTCGCTCGGACTGCTCCTATCGACGAATAGAGGCGAGCCGTAGAACCCATACTTAGAGGTACTCCGAGATCTACTTCAGGAAACCAATATTGAGCACCGGGTATAGAGAAGTGAAAGTCACACGCAAGCGCGAGCCCCCAACCTCCTCCTACTGCAAACCCATTTACTGCCGCAATCGTCAACTGCTCAAGATTCTCTAACATGCCAAACGTTCTGCTTATCAGGCGAATTCGGCGACTCCTAGCTCGCGCAAATATCCTTTTTTGCTCTGCTGGCTCAGTAATATTTTTGACGATCGACAAATCGGCGCCTGCGCAGAAAGTATTCCCCGTTCCTGTAACAATCACGGTACGGGTGCTCCCATCGTCTCTCAGGATTCTCACAATATCTTCGAATTCTTCTAGCATCGATTCGTTAATGGGATTTCTTTTTTCGGGCCGGTTAAGTGTAATTGTCGCTATTTCGTCCGAACGGTCGAATAGGAAATTGTCGTACATAAAGTGCTCCTTTGCAAAAAGGGCGTGGTGGAACGTCGATAAAACACGGTATTCGATCTGTGTGTTTATTGCCCTTCGCAATGAGTACACAGTACCTAAGACAGGATTGTCAACCTAGCGCTTGCTTTAAGGCCACTCGAATCTCTCGATTGTAGGCGACAAGGAGAACCAACCTTAAGGAACTCTTAGTAGTTGGAAAGCTAGTAATTGTCTCTATCGCTATCTTAGAAGCCTGTTTAAGTGGATATCCGAAGACACCGCAACTTATAGCCGGAAACGCGATCGTTTTTAAATCATTTTTTTCGGCGAGAGATAAACAACCGCGATAGCAATTTCTTAGTGCTTTTTCTTCTTCTTCTCGTCCACCCTTCCATACGGGGCCCACGGTATGAATTACGAAGGCTGACGGAAGTTCAAAACCAGGTGTTATACGGCACTCACCCGTTGGACAACGTATTCCAGGAGGATCCTCTTTAATATCTTTACAGGCAGCAAGAAGTTCAGGACCGGCGGCGCGATGGATTGCACCATCGACTCCTCCCCCTCCAAGCAATTGTTCATTCGCGGCGTTAACAATGACGTCACTCTTAAGTATCGTAATATCACCTTGTATTATTTGTATACGAATCAATTTTCTTTCCTGATGGATGAAATCGAGTTAGCATGCTGAAAGACTACCGATTTCTAAAAGAGTACAAATTCTGAAACAGAATGAATTTCCCGACGACTACTTTGATCGTATTGACACGAGGCCTGATATAGAATTTTATCAATCTCCCCGTTTAGTCGCTCACATAGATGATCTCACAGTGCAGGCCTTGACCGAAAGCTACAGGCAATTATTACCCGAATCGGGAGTTCTTCTAGACCTAATGTCGTCCTGGATTTCCCACCTTCCCGCTGATATATCCTATTCCCATGTATCTGGATTGGGCATGAATCAAGTCGAGCTCGATTCTAATAGTCAGCTCGATCACAAAACAGTTCAAGATCTCAACCAAACTCCTACTCTTCCATATCCCGATAATACGTTTCACGCGGTACTCAAAGCTGTATCGATTCAATACTTAACTCGGCCGATAGAAGTCTTTTCAGAGGTTGCGCGAGTACTAAAGCCGAAAGGAATCTTCGTCGTATCGACTTCCCATAGAATGTTTCCCACCAAGGCTATTCGCGCATGGCATATACTTTCTTCTACGGAGAGGATCAAATTGATAACGCGCTATTTCGAAATTTCTGATGGGTTCTCTAAGGTAGAGTTTCTAGATCACTCGCCCCCTCAGCCGGCAGATCCTTTATGGCTGGTCGTTGGGACAAAAGGGTAGACAAGTATCATAAGGATTCTAGGCTCAGGAACGGGACGAACATTGCCCAGAGCAGTTTTTAAGGAGTTCGGAAAAGAGTGGATCTGTCATTACTTATTTTAGTGCTTGCCTTAGGGTTTGCCGTCCTTCTCGGGGGAGGCGAAGCTCTCGTCAGAGGAGCAACTCGACTTTCAAGATCCTTGCAGATTTCCCCCTTAATTATCGGTCTCACCGTTGTCGCATTTGGTACCAGCCTCCCTGAGTTTGCCGTTAACCTTATTGCTTCGGTCACGGGCTCTACCGAGATGGCTTTTGGCAATGTGATGGGTTCAAATATGGCGAATATTGGCCTGATTGCCGCGCTTACGGCTCTCGTTTTGCCGCTCAAAATCAGCCCCAAAATTGCCACTATCGAAATGCCGTTTTTGTTCTTACTCACGTCTATAACGTTGATCCTTGCTTTCTTTCCAAACTCGGGCAAATTCGGCCGTGTAGAAGGTGTTGTTCTAGTCGGACTCCTTATCGTTTTTCTTTACCGAACAATAAAACAGGGACGAAATGACCCGAAAGAAGTATATGGTCGCCAAAAGGACTCTTCGAACGCAAATACAAACCTTTCGAAAAATATAGGATTCATAATCGTTGGAGCGATTGCACTAATCCTTGGTGCGGAATTAATCGTGTTTAGTGGACAGGGTCTAGCAGAACATTTTGGAATTCGTGAGTCCATTATCGGCTTGGCAGTTTTAGCTGTTGGCACGAGTCTTCCTGAACTTACGGCGTCTCTGGTATCCGCATTCCGTGGCCACCCTGATCTTGCCGTAGGAAATATCATCGGTTCTAATGTCTTGAATCTCGCTTTCGTACTCGGTTTTGTAGCACTCGTTCATCCTGTAGATATCCCCTCCCATGGAGGTATTACAGATATAGTTTCCGTACTTTTTCTGACGTTTATTCTATGGGCAATAGTTTTTTGGCGATCCGAATTACGCAGGAGTCATGGACTATTTCTTCTCGTTTTTTATATCGGGTACATAGGTTGGCGTGTTTCAGGCACCTGAATAGATCATTACTTTGATCCAGAATAACTTTCCTCTGCGATTCTTTTTTGGGTTGCTGCCCATTTGCAAATTTGACATTTGGTCAAATCGTGTCCACGAGCAGGGCAATACTCTCTTCCAAAATATATTATTTGCAAGTGAAGCTTATTCCATTTTATTTCTGGAAAAATTTGTTTTAAATCTCTTTCAGTCCGCTCAACGGTTTTACCTCGCGATAATCCCCAACGACCAGCGAGTCTGTGAATATGGGTATCTACGGGGAACGCTGGAAATCCGAATGCCTGGGACATTACGACACTAGCTGTCTTATGACCGACTCCCGGTAACTTCTCCAAATCCTTGAACGTATCGGGTACCCGACCGTTGTACTCATCTTCAATAATCTTTGCCAAACGCGAAAGCGCACGTGATTTTTGGGGTGCTAGACCGCAAGACTTTATAAATGGCAAGATGTCTTTATCGCTCATCTTACTCATTGCTTTGGAGTTAGGCGCTCTCTTGAAAAGGTCTGGTGTCACAAGATTGACCCGCACATCTGTACACTGAGCGGAAAGAAGCACCGCCACTAATAGTGTAAAAGCATCGTTGTGCTCTAAGGGTATCGGAGGCTCAGGATACAACTCGTCCAGAATTTTCTGAATTCGTCGCGCCTTCTCATCTCTTTTCATTTATGCACCGTATTCTTTCCATTAGAGCCTTAAGCCACTACGGAA
>DKAI01000109.1 GCA_002450755.1 Deltaproteobacteria bacterium UBA6930 | reverse complement strand
TCCCAAATGCCACGAAGAAATTCCGGGATCACCTCTTCGTTTTGAGAAAGCTCGTAGACTTCATAGACATAGTGCAGCATGCAGACTGCATAAGCCGCAGCGGTGTCTATTATTCGATCGGATCTCAATGTTTCGCCTTTTTTTAAGATAACAGGGCTCACGAGGGCAGTAAAATTGAAATCTTTTGGCATGATGCGGCCCGCGGTGTTTGCTCCTTCACGAATCATCCCAGAGTTGTAAGTAAACATCTCTTCGCTTTCGCCCATAAGTGTTACGAAACCATCTCCAAGCTGTCCTACAAGTTGAAGGGTCTTTGGTCCGTTTGCGGCGATATAAATGGGAATAGGATCTTCAAGGTTTCGAAAGCCCATTCCTTCGTGTAGGAATTGAATACTACGCGTATTTCCATCGAAGGTGTAATCAACCTCCTCCCCTTGCAGCAATGCACGAACCACACGCAGGTACTCCCTAAAGTCTTTGAGGCGCATCGGTTTTTGCCCCATGACTCTCATTGCAGTATGTCCGGTACCTAGGCCAAGGAAGACTCTGCCTGGAGCCAATTGGTTGACGGTAGCAATAGAGTGGGCAGTAACTGGTGCTATTCGTGTTCCCGGAATCGAAACACCAGTACCGAGGCGTATACGTGAAGTATTTTGTGCTGCTACGGCCATAGTGGCGTAGCAGTCGGACCAAATCATTTGCGAATCAGGGAACCAACAGGCATCGTACCCCAGATCTTCCGCTTCCTTTGCAAGCTTCCATTCTTCTATATTAGTTTGGACGAAGATGCTGAATTGCATAAAGCCTCCATTCGTCAATCGTACCACGCTTGATCCGTAGTTAGGGAGGCTTCAATGAAAGACCTTGCGTATTCTAAGCTAACTATAATTGGGCTTTAAAGTCGGGGTGTGAGATCGACCGTAAGGCATTTGCGCGCTGCTCTAATGTGAGTCCCCGAAGTTTTGCTACACCGTATTCTGTTATTACGCGGTCGGCTAAATATCGAGGTACTGTAACAGTCGCTTCACTAGAGATTGTTTTTACGATTCTGGATCTTTTCCCTTCCGTAGCAGTGGAAGGCAAGGCGAGAATACTGCGAGAATTCTCGCCAATGGATGCGGCAATAGCAAAGTCAGGTTGCCCACCTGGTCCAGATATTACGCGAGATCCCGCGCTTTCTGCATTAATCGTTCCGTCTAAAGAGATTTCCACTGCCGAGTTGATTGCCACAAAACGATGGGCTTGGGACAGAACGGCGGCTCCATGGCTATACCGTGCTGGCACGAGGCGAATAGCCGGATTGAGATGGATCCAGTCGAATAGTTCGCGGTTCCCAATAACTTCAGCTGCGACTAGAAGGCCCCGGTCCATCGATTTCTTTTTGTTCGTCAACGCTCCGGTCTCCAAGAGCCACGCCATGCTGTTGCTGATCATTCCTCCGTGAATTCCTAGATCGCGGTGATTATCGAGGCCTTTCATAATTGAGTCTGGAAGCGCTCCAATACCGAATTGTAGGGTGGCTTCGTCAGGGATTTCTGCGATTGCGTGATTCGCGATTTTCTGGGTTACCTCATCGGCCACTGGAGAATGTGACTCCACGATGTTTTCTTCAATATCTACTAGGAAGTCAAAGGCGTCACTTGGGAGTTCGCCTGCGCCGAAGGTGTAAGGCATTTGGGGATTCACCTGCGCTATTACCAGAGGAGTCGAGGAAACCAAGTCAACCGTACTGCCGACATTTGTACCAAGGCTGTATTTTCCATCAGGGCCCGGTGTACTCACCTGGACAAGCGCGACGTCTACAGGGTACGGCCCTTCGGGTGAGAACAGGTGACCAAAATCGGAGAATTTGCAGGGAAGCACGCTGCAATGTCCAGATTCAATTAAGTCTCTGACAAACGGCTGAGCCTGAAGTGTTGTGTATTTAAACGGATCGCCAGGATGATCGAAGACCGGTAGAGAAGACAAATGATAGGCTGAGACTATCTCGATGCTTTTCCACCTACTGCGAATTCGATCAAATTCTGCCGTCAAGCCTAGTGGAGCACCGCATCCCGCTGCTATAAAAACACGGCTTCCATCTATGATTTTTTCAAGAGCCACCTTTGCCGAGGTCTTCTGACCATCTCGCACTTTCGTTGGTTTAGATACAAAATTTTTGAAATCGTTCACTGAAGTTTCCCCTGGTTAGTTTCCAGGGTCCAAAAGTTTTTCCATCGTTTTAAGGTCGAAGTAGTCTCGCCAAGATGAGATTTTTCCATTTTTAATTTCGAAAACACCTGTTACTGGCAGTCCCGATTCTTTGGTTTGTCCGTTAAGTACGAAGTAATCGATTCGTTCATTCATGACGACATTACCGCTTGTCACTTGGTTCAGAACCTCAAAGCGCAGTCCTGAAATAGTTTTGGCGAAACCTGCAAAAAAATGTTTTATGTTGTCGATTCCTTCGATGGGCTCCATCGGGATGTTGTGATAAAAGCAGTTCTCATCGAGCAACTCAAGTGCGGCTGCGGGGTCACTTTCAATAGATTTGCAAAAATTAGTGACGATTTCTTCTGGACTCATAGAATGCTCCTTGTTTTTACCAGGGTTTTGCTGCTAGTGGGGTTGGGCCATATTCTTTTTCTCGAAGTGCCAAGTAGAATTGCCTAGTAGTTGATATGAGATCTTGGAGATCTTTTTTTGCTTGCTCACTTGAGAGCTTTCCATCAGTAAAATCTTCATTTGTTAGGTAGACACTGTTTGGAAGAGTTAGCGCTCCGAACCAAGCAAGGACAAACCTCATGTGGCTGTCCACGCCAAGATAGTGGTGAAATCCTGCCGCCATGGCAATTATCCCTACCGGCTTGTCTTTCAGGGCAGCAACAGGAAGATGGTCCAAGAGGTTTTTTAACACTCCGGGGTAGGTTGCCCTATATACAGGCGATCCGAAAATTACTGAGTCCGCCGATCCAATAGTCTTGATCGTGTTCTGCGTCTCTTGAGAATATTGGTCGGACGGCCTCCCGTCGCATATTTCGACTTTGGTTAGTGCTAAGTCTATGACATCTACGGAGTCCGAGGCAGCACTCGCTACCTCGGACAAGAACGCGATGGCATTTCCAAGCCTTCCGGGCTTAGTGGCAGCGCCCACTACGCATGCGAGCTTCATTAGTTTGGGTCCTCTACCTCAAGTTTTCGTTAAAGACGGCCTTGACTCGGTCCCATGCATCAGACGCAGAGCTTGGGTGATAGCTATCTCTCATGTCACAGAAAAACCCATGATCAGCATCTGGGTAGACATGAACTTCGTGGTCAATACCTGCTGAACTAAGAGCCTGCTTCACTTCCTCTACCTGGTCGAGAGGGATGTGCTCGTCTTTCTCTCCGTAAAGGCAGATGATTTTGGATGAAATTTTTGACGTGCGGCTTACCGTTGACGGAGCTCCTCCGGGCCCTTGTGGAGCGGAGATTCCACCACCATAAAAAGAAACGGCAGCAGCTACATCGGTTTCAGCGGCGGTAAGGTAAGTCATGTGTCCTCCTATGCAGAACCCCATAACTCCAACCTTCTCTGTTGTGTCGCTCCGTCCACGTAGGTATTCGACGGACGCTTTTGCGTCAGCGACCATGTTGTCGGCTTCAAGTGCGGTCATGTGCTTTACGCCTTCAGTGAATCCATCCTCGTCGTAGCCGAGCTCTAATCCCGGACCGGAGCGGTGAAAAAAGTCTGGTGCAATGGCGACATAACCTTCCGCAGCCACTCGGTCGACAACACTTTGGATATGAGTGTTGACTCCAAAAATTTCCATCCAGATGATCACAGAGGCGTGCGGGCCAGGGGTGTCGGGTGAGGCGACGTAAGCGCCCATTGAGGCACCGTCTGGTAGTGTGATTGTTACGCGTTCGTTGTTTGCCATGGGGGGACTCCTGATGTTGGGGTTAGGGGTAATGCTCTCTTGTAATTTTTAACAGAGCACTGCAAAAAGAGAGGTCGGAGAAAAATTCCGCCGACCTCTCTTCAAGTTTCTCGGAGTTCGTGACTCCTCGAAGGTTACGTTATCCGTTGCCGTTCCTAAGTAGACGGCCCGGAGTATTTCCGGTGCAGTCACCTTCCTCGAATGTGACCTCACCATTTACCATGATCCAGCGATATCCATCGGCCTTTCTAATTCGCCTCCATTCGTTGGCAGGAAAATCATGAACAATCTCAGATTCCGTGGATCTTAAGTTTTCGAAGTCGTATATGACTAAGTCGGCAGGCTTTCCTTCGCCAATAATTCCTCTGTCATTGAAACCAGCCATTCTGGAAGGCAAAGCAGAGAGACGGTAATGCGCTTCTTCTAGACTGCAATTTTCTTGGTCCCTCGTGAAGTCCGCTATAAAGTCGGTTGTATACGAACCAAGTGTCACGAATTTCGTGTGTGCGCCACCGTCAGAAACGCCAGGGACCGTATACTCCGAATCAAGAAGCTCCTTGTTATATCCTGGGTCCGTATTGAACGCGGGAGTGAAGATCACTGTCTCTAGGTTCTCCTCGACTACCATATCTAGAAGGGTATCAATTGGGTGTTTCCCGCTAATAGCCTCAAGCTCGCGGATGCGCTTGCCCTCGTACTTCTTGTTTGCGGGGTTCTTCACCTCCAAAATCATGAACTCTTGAATTGGGCCAGTTGCGACAGGCATTCGACCATTATCGTAATCGTCACGCAGAGCTTCTCTGTTTTTCGGTAACTGCATCTTTGCCATTTTTTCTTCAATCGTTCCGAGCGTTACTTCTCGCCAGCAATCTTGACCGTCTAGAAGGTTGAAGTCCTCAAACGTGAAGGAAAAGTCGTTTCCCGTTGTTAAAAGCTGTCCCCAAACCTGATTCCCTCGGTCTTGGCATTGATTGACCCAATCGACCAACCTTCGATGTTGTTTCGGGTAATATTCGTTTGCCAAGATCGCATTGTAAAGAACTGGGCACCCAGAGACCTCAGCGAGCTTCTCCACGAATTTCATGTCTCCGCGGATGTCGTCGCTTGCTTGCGTGATTTGTATGTGTCCTTTGCTGCCACGCTTCTTTAAAACTTCCGCGAAGGCGAGGCACAGATCGTCGTCCATACAGTCCGTTACCATAGGTGTGCCATCGTAGTCCCTCTGAAGTGACATGAATCCGTCACCCAGGCGCTGAACCGACCAACCGCAACCTCCAGCGTCAAGTGAAAGTTCGAGCAAGCGGCACATTTCCTTTACCTCAGCTTCGGTGGCGCTGCGCGTTTTAGCTGCTTCCAAACCCATGACCCATATCATCAGGGGGCCCACTGGGACGTACGATAGGACGTTTACTCCTTTCGGAATCCGCTCTAGAGTGTCCAACCATTCCGGGAAAGTTATCCAGTCCCAAAGCATTCCAGCTTTCATCGATTCAAAAGGGATCGCTTCAACTCGAGACATACTGAGCATTGCCCGGTCTCTGTTTTCGGGGGCTACGGGCGCAAATCCAAATCCGCAATTTCCGAGTACTAGAGAAGTAACTCCGTGCCAACCCGAAAGGGTCGCGTAAGGATCCCATTGGATCTGAGCGTCGTAGTGAGTGTGGAGATCAACAAATCCCGGCGCTACCACTAGCCCCTTGGCGTCGAGCACTTCATCGGCGTCTCCGGCATCCAGTTCGCCTCGGGTGATTTCCGTTATTACTCCGTCTTTGATTCCGAGGCTTCCTCGAAATCGTGGCGCGCGTGTGCCATCTACGATCGTTCCGTTAACAATGATTTTGTCGAATGTCGCCATGGATACTCTCTCCAAAAGTTGTTTGTCTCAATTTTAGTAGCCACTTCAGTAGCCACCCGCTTAGGCCGAAAGCCCGCCTTTACCGCTGGTTGGTGGGCTCTCTCATCCCCACCTTTATTGTGTTCTCGAATGGGCCCCAGGTCAAGGTCATTTTAGGACGTACGTCCTGGGAAGGTTCGCGAAAGAGAGCCCTAATCCCCCAGGGGTAAACTATGCGAGCTTAGGGCGCGCGTAGTCAAGAAGGTCGCGTGCTGATTCCAGCGCTTCAACGTTTTCAATACATTTGTGAAGTTTTTTAGCTCTAGTGCCTACTACTGGCCCAGCCAATACATCAAATTTGGAGCTGAGCCTAGTCCATTGCTCATCTAAATCCTTGTTGGGTATCCCCGCGTCACCGAATGACTCCGTCTGACCGCTGTCAGTTTGAATTATTACTTGAGCTTGAGTCGTCGTTAGTTCATCGACACCGGTCAACGTTATTTTTTCGCGTAATTTAATCAATTCGTCAGAAGACATTTGTTGATCGGTGTAGGAGCGAAGGTCGCTGGTGTCGATGTCGAGAAGGGCCATCGCTACAGTTGCGCGCACACTGAACTTTCCCTCCAGGCCAGTCTTGGGGTTAGGAATAGTGCAAACTTTAAAAAGTTCCGGAGAAATTTTCACCTCCACGGAGACGACATTCTGGGGCTTAACGCCTTCCATGACGAGTTGTCGACTAGCATCGATTGCAGCGTGGGTGAGGTAGCAGGCCGCGTGATATTTAAACAGGGTATCCTCGATTAAAAATTGATTTTCGAAACGTTCTAGTTCCTTCTCGGAACAGCCTTCCCCGTGGAGTGCGGCGGCAAAACCTTGCTCGGTCTCGATAAGCTTGGGGTTACCAGTAAAGCCGCCTCTGGCCAGAAGCGCCGACATCAAACCTGATTGAGCTGCGCAGCCAGCATGAAGGGGCTTCGCCATCGACCCAAAGCTAGCCTTTAAACCTGCAGCTTGTGTTGCACCGAGAGCCAGAGCATGGCAAAAGCGCTCTTCGTCAAGTCTCAGAGCGTGCGCGGCAGCTGCGGCAGCACCAATTGACCCGATGGTTCCAGTTGCATGAAAGCCAACACTGTAGTGTTCAGGATTCAGGAGAGCACCTAGTCGGGTTTCGACTTCGACTCCAGCGATAAGTGATACGAGAAGATCCTTGCCTGAAAGGTTCTCCGACTCCGAAATTGCAAGCAGTGCTGGTATTACAGGAACAGTAGGGTGTCCAAACATCCTCATGTGAGTGTCATCGTAATCCAAGGCATGGGCCATGGCTCCATTCACTAGAGCAGCGGTCAAGGTTGAAGCGTGCTCGACGCGACCAAGTAGTCGCGCGCTACTCGATCCTTCAGGATGTACGACGTTGGAAACAAGAATATTGACCAATTCTTCGGATGAGCCCGCTAGTGCACATCCGATTGAGTCCAAAAGGCAGTGTCGAGCGACTTCAGTCGCCTCTGGAGTTAGACTTTCAAACTTTAGGTCTCTCGCATATCTGGCAAGTGCACGTGTTGCTCCCGCGTTTTCGTTCATTCTACTCTCCCTATTCTTTGAGAAGCTCTTCCGCGATGATTATTTTGCGAACCTCCGTGGTACCGGCACCAATCTCAAGTAGCTTGATACTTCGATACAGTCGATTCAATTCGGTTTCCCAAATGTAGGAGTAGCCGCCATGAACTTGGGAAGCGTGATCGAGGACCTTGTTTAGTCCGTTTGCGCAATACATTACGGAGGCTGCTGAAAGTTTATGAGCCCAACCTCTTCCACCTTCTCCAGGCCTAAGTTCATCGAGGGATGAGAGGCATCTCCAGTTGTAGATCTTCATCGTGTCCATTTCGACGTACATGTCAGCTAAGTGGGATTGGACCATTTGGAAGTTGGCAATGGGCTGACCAAATTGCTCGCGTTGTCGGGAGTAGTCTACCGAGAGGCTTACTGCCCGCTCTGCAATGCCAACGCAGAGTGGAGAAATCATGGCTCTTTCGAGGTCGAGTCCACTCATTACGCAACGAACGCCCTCGTTCTCTTTACCAACTATATTTTTCGCTGGTACTCTGCAGTCTTCAAATGCTAGCTCCGCAGTGGGAGATCCTCTGAAGCCCATCTTCTTAAGCTTCTGGGTTACCGAGACTCCGGGACTATCCATTTCCACTACAAATGCAGAAATACCGTGCGCGCCATCCTCCGGGTTAGTTTTGCAGTAGAGCAGAATAACATCCGCTACCGGACCGTTAGTTATGTAAAGTTTCCTGCCGTTAATTATGTAATCTTCACCGTCACGTACCGCAGTAGTCGCCATGCTTCCAAGAGCGTCAGAACCCGCACCCGGTTCGGTAAGCCCTAACGCTCCGATGAGCGAACCGTCGCATAAACCGGGCAGGTACCGCGATTGTAAGGCCGGGTCGGCATTTCTGTAGATATTGTTAAGACAGAGGTTCTCGTGGGCTACCCAGGAAAGGGCGAATGCATGATTCCATCGAGAGAATGCTTGCAGGACGAGACCACTATCCCAAAGGCTCAGCCCGGCGCCCCCTAGTTCCGGAGGTACGGTTATTCCCAAGTAACCTTCCTTTCCAAGCGCGCGAAATTCGGTTTCGGGAAACCATTCTTCGTCGTCCATCCGCTGTGAGAGTGGGTAGAGTCGTTCTCGCGCATATTTATCTGCGGAGTCTAAAATGAGTTTCTGGTCATCGCTTAGCTCGAAAGCAGGTTTCATAATTAGTGACGGGTCCTCAGGAGTGTTTTGATTAGATTACCAGTCTATGATCATGTTCGCGAAGCGAGACCAAGAGGCGGCTTTCGCTACGATTATCTTAGATGGACTTAGCGGCCAGACGAGAAGGGTAAGACTTATGGAAAAGGTTTTGATTGCGAATCGAGGGGAAATTGCGGTTCGGATCGCAAAGACCCTTCGGGGAATGGATATGAAATCTGTGGGCATTGCTCACGAATATGAGGGAGAAACGCCTGCCACTCGGTGCGTAGACGAGCTGATTGTCCTTCGTGGGGATTCACCTATCGCAGCATACCTCGACGCGAAGCAGATCTTAGAAGGCGCTCGTGAGCGCGATGTCGATGCTATTCACCCCGGATACGGTTTTTTGTCTGAGAATCCGAATTTTGCCCGTTCCACACGTGAGCTTGGAATGACTTATATCGGTCCTAGCCCGGAAGTCATTGAGTTGATGGGAGATAAGATTCTGGCGAGAGAATTTGTGTCTAAGGAGGGGTTTAGAATCTCCCCTTCCGAAGAGGAAGAGGAGGATCCTCTTTCCTTCAAAGAACGATCTGAGGCCATCGGTTTTCCTTTGCTCCTAAAGGCGGCCGCCGGAGGTGGTGGAAAAGGGATGCATATCGTTCGATCTGCAAAGGACCTTGTCGGAGCTATAGAGCTAGCGAAGGGGGAGGCCGAGAGATATTTCGGTGATGGACGAATATACGCCGAGCGTTATATCGAAAACCCTAGGCATATCGAAGTGCAAGTGATGGCTGATAAGGCTGGAAATTGTCTTCATTTCTTCGAGCGAGAATGCTCGATACAGAGACGTTTTCAGAAAATTGTCGAAGAGTCACCAAGTCTCGCCCTGGATAAAAAATTGAGAAGGAAGATTTGTAGCGAAGCAGTCGGTATTGCAATTGCAGCGAAGTACGAGAACGCCGGTACGATCGAATTTATTCTTGCTCCCGATGGCGAGTTTTATTTCTTAGAGATGAATACTCGACTTCAGGTTGAACATCCTGTTACCGAAATGATAACGGGCAGAGACCTTGTGGAGCTGCAGATACGCATTGCAAGGGGAGAAGAGCTTTCGATTGCACAGGAAGAGATTAAAACGAAAGGGCATGCCATCGAGTGTCGTGTCTATGCTGAGGACGTCGAACACGACTTTTCCCCCTGCATTGGACGTCTCGTCGATGTGCGTGAACCGGTCGCAGAATTTGTTCGGTTTGACTCCGGAGTTGCAAAAGGGTCGGATGTAAGCGCGGACTTTGACCCCATGCTCGCGAAACTTATTGTTTACGGGGAAACGCGTGAGGAGGCCATTTCTCGTTCTGTGGAATCCCTGAAGCAGACGTCGTTCTTAGGAGTGAATACGAACCTCGCGTATCTATCGAGGATTGTCGCACACCCCGCTTTTGTAAAAGGTGAGACCGACACAGGTTTCGTTGCGCGTCATAAACTTGACTTGGCTCCAAAGGAACTGTCGACAAAAAAGCGCCGAATGCTTTTGGCTGCCGCTGCACTGTCCAATCGCGACTTCCGCGAGCGTGTTGAAGCAGTTCCCGAGCCGTATGCGTCAATTGGGGATTGGAGTAATTGATGGGTTATCTCTTTGAGCTTCTGGGCGAACAGTCGGTTATCGAGCCCGTTTATCAAGAGGAAGGAATCGGCCTTCGGGTAGACGGAAGAATCACTGATTTGGACTTTAAGGACTTAGGTGGGGGGGAGTTCATATTTGAAGTCGAAGGGGATATCTATCCCGTGAGAATAGCCACGTCAGGAGACTCCGTCTTTATTCATTCTGAGGGAGAAAGCTACGAAATCTTGGCAATTAATTCCCTTGAGAAGGTCGTTGAAGAAGCACGGGGGGGTTCAAGTTCAGATAGCTTGATAGCACCAATGCCTGGTGTGGTAATTCGAGTTGAGAAAAAAGCTGGAGATCTGGTCAAACGAGGGGAAACGATACTAGTAATCGAGAGTATGAAACTCCAAACGGTCGTGACATCTTTCAGAGATGGACTTGTGAGGTCGATACTGGTGGAAGAGGGCGGCGGGTTTGAGAAGGGATCGGTGCTAGCCGTTTTGGCTAGCGATGAAATTGAGGAAGACCAGTTATGATGCGCAGAATAAGAAGCCAAGTCGATGTTCGAAGTGAGACATTTCAGCGCTATCGCACAGCCAATCGAGCTCGCATCTCTGAGTTTCGAAGGCGTCAAGAACAAGCTCGTTTTGAGAGGCCGGAAAGAGATATGGAACGTCTCTCACGCCATGGAAAGCTTTTCGTACGTGAGCGTATCGAGCGACTAATTGATCCCGGCACACCATTTCTCGAATTTTCTAGTTTGGCAGCTAACACGGAATATGGTGGCGAGTCCAAAAGTGCTAGCTCGATTACAGGCATCGGGATAGTGAGTGGTCGAGAAGTCATAGTTCGCGCCGATGATCCCACCATCAAAGGTGGTGCATGGTATCCACTCACAATTAAGAAGATTGTCAGATGTCTTGAAATAGCTATTGAGAATGAACTTCCGGTTATTCACTTGTGTGACAGCGCTGGAGGTTTTTTGCCTCTCCAGGCCGAGCTTTTCCCTGACAAGTATTTGGCGGGAAGGATTTTTCGAAACCAATCAATTCTCTCTAAGATGGGGTGTAAGCAACTTTCGTTAGTTTTTGGGCACTGCACAGCAGGGGGTGCTTATATTCCGTCTTTATCCGACTATGCCGTAATTGTAAGAGGTACGGGAGGTATCTTTCTAGGCGGTCCACCCTTGGTTAAAGCCGCGACTGGAGAAGTGGTAGATGCTGACACTCTTGGTGGGGCCGACGTCCATACCCAAATTAGCGGTACAGCTGACTATGCTGTCGATTCTGAGGTCGAGGCCCTTTTGCTTGGACGGGAAATAGTTGGGCAATGGACGCGAGGAGAAAAGACTCAGATAGAGACAAGACAACCTGAGGAGCCTTTCTACGATAGTTCCGAACTCTATGGGATTATTCCTGACGACATCAAGACTCAATTCGATATTCGAGAGGTTGTTGCTCGGATAGTAGATGGTAGTTACTTCCACGAATACCAACCCGATTATGGCACAACTCTTGTTGCCGGGTTCGCACATATCTGGGGATTTAAGGTTGGACTTTTAGGTAACAACGGAGTTCTTTTTAACGATAGTTCTTTAAAGGCAGCCCACTTTATGGAGTTATGTAACCAGAACCGAACTCCCCTGGTGTTTCTCCAAAATATTACAGGTTTTATGGTAGGAGCTGATTACGAGGCTCGAGGAATATGTAAAGACGGCGCGAAGATGATCATGGTTCAAAGTTGCAGTGAAGTGCCGAAGTTTACAGTAATGATTAATGGCTCGTTTGGTGCTGGAAATTACGGAATGTGCGGACGCGCCTTTGATGGGAGGTTTGTGTTTAGCTGGCCGAACCATCAAATCGGTATCATGGGGGCAGAGCAGGCGGCAAGTACTCTTGTTGACGTGAAGGTTCGACAGTTAGAGAGAGCGGGTCAGGAGCTAACGGATCAAGAAGTAGAAGACATTAAGCGTCCAATTTTAGAATCTTATGAAAAAGAGCTATCAGCTTACTACGCGACATCTCATCTTTGGGATGATGGAATTATTGATCCAGTAGACACGCGCAACGCTTTAGGTATTTCTTTGTCGGCCTCGCTCAACGCACCTATAAACGAGACCACCTATGGGGTACTTAGATTGTGAATGACACTGAACGCGTTAGCCGGTTTAATCTTTCCGATGATGACATTTTCGAGCTGCCCACCGTCTTCAGAACAGATCTTTTTGCTGGAAAGGTCGCCTTGGTTACAGGGGCTGGAACGGGCATCGGAAAGGCAACAGCAAGTTTATTTGCTCGATTGGGGGCTTCCGTAATATTGTCCGGACGCACTCAGGAGAAGCTTGAAAAAACTGGTGATTTGATTCGACGGACCGGCTCAAAATTTCTTGTTGCCGTAGGTAATATTCGAGATCCCGAGCAAGTTGAAGATATTTACAAGCGGTCCTATTCGAAGTTTGGTGCTGTTGATTTCGTGATAAATAATGCGGGAGGCCAGTATCCACAAGACTCAATCGATTTTTCTGTTAAGGGTTGGAACGCGGTTGTTGATACCAACCTAAATGGGACTTGGTATATGATGCAGAAAGCCGCTCAATACTGGCGGGACCGAGGGGGACAGGGCTCGATCGTAAATATTGTTGCGCCCTTCCAGCGAGGCATGCCTGGAGTTACTCATACAGTCGCCGCTCGAGCGGGTATTGTTTTTGCATCCCGCAACGTGGCGGTGGAATGGGCTCCTCTCTCAATTAGAGTGAATTGCGTTGTTCCTGGCCCTATCCTGACTGAAGGGATGGACGTATATCCCGAGGAAGCGTTTGAAGGCTTGAAGCGTAGCAATCTGATGATGCGGCACGGCGATGTTCAAGATATTGCCGAGGCCTGCGTATACCTTTCCGCTCCTAGTGCGAAATTCGTAACAGGTGAAACGCTTACAGTGGATGGCGGTTATCAGATTTGGGGCGAGATGTATCTTGCAGGTCAACCCGACTACTTCAAGCATCCTGATAAAAAGGGAGCGTGAGCTTATAGTCCCTTCCTAGGTACGGATGGACAGGAAGGGGTATCCTGGGTGGGTTGTGATGACCTGCCTTGAAAAGTGTTCGGCGAGCAGAATTTTGGGTTGCAGGATTTTCAATTCGTTCATCTTTCGATGGATCGTTAAAATTTGTCACTTCTAAATTACGTCGCACGTTGTCCGGTTTTTCGGCGGAGCATTTGAATTTTTTCCTTAAGCCCTCTCATATGAGGATGAATGAGTCTGACCCGTTCGTACGCCTCGAGCGCATTCCGTGATTCACCTAAGTTTTCATAAATCATTCCACGTCCTTCAAGTGCACCGAAGTGACGGGGTTCTAGAATTAATGTTGCCTCGATATCCTCTAGAGACTCTTTAAATTCTCCTCGCAAAAATCTTACGGTTGCTCTTTTGTTCCAGCCCTCCGAAAATTCGGGGTCAAGGGAAATGACTTGATTGAAAAAAGTTAATGCTCGATCGTAGTCACGTTGCCCGAGTGCTCGTATTCCTTTCCTCATCAGTGAATCGACATCTCCTCTTCCTGAATCTGTCCATAAGCGCCAGATTTTTCTCTCGATCCGAAGGACACTTTGCCCTGGAGGAATATTTTCTTCCGAAAGAAGATCAAAGAGTTGAGAGAGGCCCTTATCAGTTTGTCGAGCATTTGCTGGGGTTGTAGCCAGGAGTGAAATAATCAAGACACACGAGACAACGCCAAATATGTGGATAGTAAGCCTTCTGTTGCTGCGTCCTGCTGTTTCCTGAAAAATGTCTGCTCGTTGCACCGGTAAGTCCCGAAGAATAGATTTCAAAAGTGAGACGCCTTTCTTTTTCAGAAGATCAACTTCTTTCAACGAACTCGAGCACGTTTCCTGCTGGATCTCTGACCATGGCTATCGTGGTCCCAGGGCGAATTTCTGTGAGTGGTATTTCAAACGGTACGTTTTCTTCGGTCAGCTTAGTTACTACTTCCTTGATGTTTGAGATTACCATCGTGAAATATCGAATGCCTTCTTGAGCTTGCAAACCTTCCGGTCCACTTTGCTTGGCCTTCTTCGGGACGAGGAGCTTGACGTCACTATTACAATATTGAAGTCGGTGGAGAGTACCGAGCCCCATCGTAATTTCTTCTGTTTTCTCAAGGCCTAGTATGTCCCGATAAAAATGTAGGCATTCGGTTGGGTCGCTTACAACGATACCCAGGTCGATATTTTGTTTAACGGGGTTCATTAACATAGTGTCTCCTAGTTAGTTTTAGTTCGAGGTGGGAGATTTTCAAAGTCCCCCTTTCGTTTTTCTGCATTTGCCTTTATTGCTTCCTGCATTTCTTTTGGCTGTAGCATACTCGCGTTCCAGATACTGATATAGTCAAGAGTGTCTGATGTGGTGTGATCCTTTGAGTAATTAATGATTTGTTTGGTCCCAAAGATTGCGAGGGGTGCCTTTTTTGAGATTTCTTGAGCGGTCTCCATGACTCCAGAAAGCATCTCTTCGTGGTTAGGGTATATCCTATTAATCAGCCCTGCATCCAAGGCTTCCGCGGCAGTCATTCTTCTCCCAGTATAGGCCAACTCTTTCGCGAGACCTTCGGGGATCAAGCGCGTAAGGCGGGGAAATGTGCCAACGTCTGCGGTCATCCCGATGTTAATCTCTTGAATACAAAAAAAGGCGTCGGTAGTCGCGTATCGCATATCTGCAGCAGTTACCAAGTCCATACCGCCCCCAATACACCCTCCTTGAATCGCGGCCAGTACGGGCATTCTGGCGTTCTCGAGACAACTCACTGTATTCTGAAAACGTTTCACAAGTTCGTACATACCGGCACCACGTGTTATCGGGGAGTCATTTCCACTTAATGTATTGTTGGATCCAAAGACAGACAAATCCATGCCGGACGTGAAGTGTTTTCCTGTTGATGAAATCACGATTACGCGAGCTGCGCCTTTGTTGTCAATGTTATCAATAACTTTAGGAAGCTCGTTCCAAAAGTCCAAGGTCATAGAGTTAAATCTCTCCGGCCTTGCGAACCTGATGTGCGCTATCTCATCCTGAATTTCTATTTCAAAGCATTCGTCACTCATTTATTTGACTCCTTCTTGAGCAGCTATTCTATGACACTATTGAAATGTTCGCGGAAATCCGTCGAAGGATACGAATGGCGTGACATCTTTTTTGGATTCCTGTTCCTTATGTTGTTTTCAGGTCGATCCGAAGCGTTTTTACCTCATCGTAACAGACTGTTCTCA
>DKAI01000146.1 GCA_002450755.1 Deltaproteobacteria bacterium UBA6930 | reverse complement strand
TAAAAGGCTGTGAGACTGCCTCCTCTCCGCTAAATTTGTGTCTCTACGATTCGGCGCGTCATGAACCGTACTTCCCGGCCACGACTCGCACCCGCAGCAAAACCGCAGTTGCAAGTCACGTCCCGCCTGAAGCACGATACAGGGGCGCGGCTGGGACGAGACTGCGGATGAACAGAAGGAGAATGAAATGGGGCAGACTGCGAAACTCCACTACGAGGGGAAAGAAATCGAGCTTCCCTTGATTGAAGGATCTGAAGGCGAAAAAGCCGTCGACTGCGGACAGCTCCGCAGTGCGACTGGGCTGATCACAATGGACCCTGGCTATGGAAATACCGGTAGTTGCGAGAGCCAGATCACTTTCATAAACGGTGAGGAGGGTATTTTGCGGTACCGCGGGTACCCGATAGAAGAACTTGCCGAAAACAGTTCCTTTCTTGAAGTCAGCTACCTTCTTGTAAACGGCGATTTACCTTCTCCTGAAGAACTAGCCACCTTTACTGAATCTATTCGGACCCACACAATGGTTCATGAAGATTTCAAACGCCTCTTTAGTGCGCTACCTAAAGATGCACACCCAATGGCCGCATGTGCAGCTGCGGTTGGGGCGCTAGCTACTTTCTATCCTGACTCCCTGGATCCCAGAGACTCGCGCCAGGTAGAAATTTCCGTGCATCGACTACTCGCGAAACTTCCCACGATTGCCTCGTACGCCTATAAGCATTCTATGGGACAACCTTTTATGTATCCCGATAACAAACTGTCCTATGTAGGAAATTTTTTGCAGATGATGTTTGCGACGCCCTGCGAAAAATATGAAGTAGATCCCGTTATCCAAAAGGCAATAGATATGCTTCTGATTCTGCACGCAGATCACGAGCAAAACTGCTCCACGAGCACAGTTAGATTGGTTGGCTCATCTATGGTCAATCTCTTTGGGGCTATCTCCGCCGGAATTAGCGCCCTTTGGGGACCTCGACATGGAGGAGCCAATCAGGAAGTCATAGAAATGTTGGAATCGATAGCCGAAGAAGGTCTCACGGCAAAACAGTTTGTGGAACGAGCTAAATCTAATGACGACACCAGTCGACTGATGGGTTTCGGGCACCGCGTCTACAAAAATTACGACCCCAGAGCAAGAATCTTAAGAAAATCCGCCCACGAAGTCCTCTCGAGCTTGGGAGTCCAGAGCAAGCTCCTAGAAATTGCGATGGAACTTGAAGAACTAGCCTTGGAAGACGATTACTTTGGCGAGCGCAAGCTTTATCCAAATGTGGATTTTTATTCCGGCGTCATTTACAAGGCCATGGGAACGCCTGTGAATATGTTTACTGTCATGTTCGCCCTTGGACGCCTCCCGGGCTGGATTGCCCAATGGCTAGAAATGCATGAGGACAAACAAAGAATCGGACGCCCACGACAGATCTACACTGGATCCGCCGAACGACACTATGTCCCGCTCAGTAACCGCTAGTGGAGATCCTCCATCGGAATCGGATATAACTGATCAAATTTTCTGGCTTGATGGGGAATGGACAACCACTCCCCCTCAACTCCTCCCCCGCTGCTATACGACAGGTCTATTTACATCAGGAAGAATTCGTCATGGCAAGGAACTTGCCTTGCGGCTAAGCAAGGACGCCGCTGCGCTGGGCTTAGGTTCTCTAAGATCGGACCGCTGCGCGGAGGCAATGTTCCGGATAGGAAAGAGAGCTTTCGGCACGGGCTCCGGCATTGTGAGGGTGGACGCGGCTCGAGGAGAGCACAGAGAAGTTCGACTATTAGGCAGGTTCAGAAGACTCTTTGCGGGGAAGAAATCTTGGACAGCCGTAACCTACGACGAGTTTCATGAGGGTGATAACGGAACTCATGGAGCAAAACTTTCCTATTCTCCGGTAATCGAAAGAGCCCGCACGCACATACGAAAAAGTTCAATCGATGAAGTCCTAATTGCAAACTCAGCAGGATTGCTAATAGAAGGGAGCAAAACTAATTTATTTGTATTAAATGAAGAAGGGTATTTCGTAACTCCGCCGCTTTGCAATGGACCTGTTCGGGGGGTGGCACGGCAGATTCTTTTGGAAAAGGATCCCTTCGTTATTGAAGGAGTAGTAACTACCGACCTTCTTCAAAGCTCTCAAGAAGTGATCGTCGCGAATGCGGTGAGAGGCATAATGACCTTAGTGAAAATTGACGGAAAGCCTGCAGGCACTGGGAAAATCGAAAAAGGAGCACTACGCTTGGCAAAAATCCTAGACTCGGCGGCCTGAAGTACTCTCTAAAGTCAGCAAACAATAGAGGGGCCACCTATAGTGAGTTTTTATATTCAGAATGGAGAAATTTATGGAATTTTCAGGAAAAGGCGCTGTAATCACCGGTGGGGGATCAGGACTCGGAGAGGCGACCGCGCGTGCCTTTAGTGCTAGAGGAGCAAAAGTCACTATTCTCGACTTGAGTCAGTCCAATGGTAAACAAATAGCAAATGAATTGGGCATGAATGCCCACTTTGTAGAGGCCGACGTTACCGACTCCTCTCAGATTGAATCCGCCCTAGAAGAAGCGGTGGGAGCCATGGGTGGCGTTCATATTGCTGTTAATTGCGCTGGGGTAGGAACGCCAGGCAAGACCGTTAATAGGGATGGTGAAGCGCTCCAGCTTCGCTTCTTCCAAAAGGTAGTGGAAGTTAATCTTATAGGAACCTTTAATGTAATTCGTGTAGCTGCCGCGAAGATGATTAAAAATGAGCCAGACTCCAATGGAGAACGTGGTTTACTAATCAATACCGCTTCAGTCGCTGCCTTTGATGGCCAGATCGGACAGGCCGCTTACTCGGCCTCGAAAGGTGGAGTCGTGGGCATGACACTCCCTATTGCACGGGATCTCGCACAGCATGGCGTTCGTTGTGTAACCATCGCTCCAGGTCTTTTCCTTACTCCTATGCTGATGGGTCTTCCTGAACCCGCTCGAGAGTCGCTTGGGCAGCAGGTTCCCTTCCCTTCGCGGCTTGGAAAACCGACAGAATACGCAGAACTTGCCAGTCACATAGTGGAAAATCCAATGTTAAATGGTGAGACAATCCGTCTCGACGGTGCAATTCGAATGGCACCACGATAGGAAAGACATGACGGAACCATTAGGAACCTTGGCAGTCACTTTGCCCGCACCACACCTATCCCTCTCGGAATGTCTCGACCTTGCTCGCAGGGCCGAGCAAGAATGGGGATACAACGCCATCTGGCTCGCAGAGACGAGTGGGCCAGACTCTTTCTCTCTAGCGGCCGCCATTTCTATGGTCACTAAACACGTCACAATTGGTTCAGCAATCGTTCCAGTATTCAATAGAACACCCGCCGTTTTAGCAATGTCGGCCGCAACCCTTGGAGAACTGTCCGATGGAAGGTTCATACTCGGACTAGGGTCTTCCAGTCACGCGATAATCGAGCAATGGAACGGAGTAACCTTTGAGTATCCCTTGGATGCGGTAAGAGATACTGTTGCTATATGTCGTCAAGCCTTAGGAGGAAATCGGACTGACTATCGAGGTAATGTCTTCTCTTCTAAGGGACTAAAACTGACAGCTAATCCTTCTAGCCCGCCTCCAATTTACCTCGCTGCCTTACGGGAGAAAATGCTCAATCTTGCCGGAGAAGTCTCAGATGGCGTCATCATCAATCTCTTTCCTATTGATTCACTAACAAAAATTTTAGACGCGTTTAAAAAAGGAGGTGAAAATTCCGGGCGCGACCCCGAAAGACCCGTAATTTGTCGCCACCAGGTTGGCCTCACTAAAGATGTCGGAAATGCTCGAAATATGATCCGGAGGTCTTTCGCCGGCTATTTTGCAACTCCCGTTTACAATCGTTTTCTTGAGTGGTGTGGCTACGAGAACGAGATGAGAAAAGTTAAAAAAGGCTTTGAGGATCGAGACCGGGAGGCAGTTGCCTCAGCTCTTCACGATCAATTTATTGATGAAGTCTCAATTCTTGGAGACATTGAAACCTGCCAGAAAAAACTGTCACTGTTTGTGGAAAAAGGTGTCACGACAACAGTACTTTCGCCGATAAGTTCTAGCCGCGAAGAGACTCTCTCCTGTTACGAAGCCTTTGCACCCGCGAACCAGAGGTAAGGAGGGAAAGAGAGTTGACGAGAATTCTACTCTTAACCGGTGGCAGCGGCCTCATAGGTAGCAGCCTCAAAGATCAACTCGAAGAGCACGACTACGAGGTTCGGGGCCTAACTAGAACGCCTACAAAGGCAACGAACAATTTGCAGTGGGATGGCATCCATCCCCCGCCCAAGGCTACTGAAAACATCCAGAGTCTTATCCATCTCTCAGGCCAAGCGATATTTGATGGCATTCCAAAACTTGGGAACCGGGCAAAAATTTTTACGAGCCGCGTCGAATCCACCAAAAAACTGGTAGATGCAATGAAAAGCTTACCCTCAGGAAATCGACCGAAAGTGTTTATCTGCGCCTCTGCAATAGGCTATTACGGCAATCGCGGAGATAGCATTTTAACAGAAGAGGCTGGCCCAGGTGACGGATACCTAAGCAGTGTATGTCAGGCCTGGGAGCAGGAGGCGATGAAAGCGGAAGCTCTCGGAATAAGGACTGTTCGGCTTCGAATAGGAGTGGTCCTTTCGAAACACGGTGGTGCATTATCCATGATGCTCAAGGCCTTCCGAGCGGGACTTGGAGGCCCACTCGGCAACGGACGACAGTGGTTTTCCTGGATTCATATCAGAGACCTGACCTCACTTATAATTGAGGTTTTGCGAAACGAGGACTATTCAGGAGCGCTCAATGCAGTTGCTCCTCGACCTGTACGTAACACGGAGTTCACAAAAAGCCTTGCGAGGAGCATAGGCAAGCCAGCCTTTATCCGGGTTCCCAAAATTGCCCTCTACTCGCTTCTGGGTCCAGTTGCAGGTGATCTCCTTGCGAGCCAAAGAGTGGTACCAGAAAAAGCGGAACGCCTTGATTTCAAGTTCGAATTTTCTGATGTATCAGACGCGCTATCTAAAGAGGTTCAACACTAAAGAGGTTCAAAACGAACCGGCTGACTTCTCAGCGTAATCGGCGAGAAAGTTGCCTAACATCCACATAACGACGGAGTGCTCTAATATTCGGCGGAGTGCCCCTGGAATCGTAAAAATCTAATCTATTTCCCGTAGCAGTTTGGACATTCACAATCGCGTCCGACACAGTTCGGAGATCTCGGGGCTCGGGCACTCCATCCCATCCCGGATACCAGTCTTGGGCAGTAATGCCAGGATGGTCATCTTGGCTCCAACGATGCTTATGATAAATAATCTTCCAGAGCGCTCCCGTCCGATCGTAAGCAAAAGAATAAAGCGGTTTGAAACTATGGAGATCAATCCATATCAATTTTTTTGAGTACGGGTGGTCCTGGTCACGTGGAACCATTTCCAGAAGCAAAGCATTCCTTAGTTCCCACCGATCATTTGCAAAAGAAAGGCCCGAAGGTCCGTAATAACCCTTGTTTTTATAGGGATAACCAAGCACTCGAGTGTTAACGGGCGCCAAAAGAGGTTGTTTCGTAATACACTTCCACTTGTATTGAACCGGTAAACCAGAAAACGAAAAAAGATCGTCGAAGCTAAAGTCTGTGCCTGCTACGGCACTCGCACGCTGGTTTTGAGTAATCTTTCGAACACGGCGAACCTCTCGCGAATAAATCCAAGTATCTTCGGGTTTCGCCAAATCCAGCGGTCCGTACGAACTAGCGTACCTATATGTAAGAGTTTTTGTTCCCCGAGCCTCAGCAGGCTCGGCCAATTCAAAACCTACTACCACAGCACGCGTTTCCCGAGGAAAAACATCTCCATTGTTCTTTTCAAATTGCGGTTCAGGTCGGTACTTAAGTTGCCAAGCAGTAGTCGTGCCTCGATAGCCAACAGGCCTGAGCTCCCCTCTGTCCCAATAGGTATACTGAAAAGTCGCCCTAGCACCAAAGCCTTGCCAGCGATGAACGAAGTTCCATATATTCTTTATTCCCGCGTCACTATCCCCCTCACAACTTACGGAGTTCGCTGGAAACGGCTGCCCTGCTCGAAAATCTCTCAACGTACCATCGTCCCCGAGCCTAACCTGATTGGAAAATGCTTTGGTGGCGTTCTTGTAAACTTCCGGTGGGGTGTAATCCCGAAATTCTGGTCCAATTTCAAGTTTCATTCCGGGAAAGAAAAAAAAGTCCCTGTGAGCCCAAAACTCGGTGGGAAGGAAATCTTTCAACATCTCTGCTGAATCAAATCCAATAAAACTACCTTCAATTAATCGGGACTCGGAACTGGCTCCCTCCGAATCCGCTGAGGCCTCAAAAGAAACCATCAAAGCCACAAAAAACAAGAAAGTGGCAATCCCGTGTTCCGTCCTCATATTAAATCGAAGAACAGAACTATTCATTTTGGTTATCCATTGAGTTCATGCTACCGATTGATCCCGCCCTCGGTTTGTATAAGGAAGTTCGTCCCTAAGTGGAACCCTCTCCCTTCCGAAAAAACCAGACTGCCACAAAAAGGCTAGTCACGCCCCCCAACAACAAAAAAGATACCGTCCCAGCCAGTGGAATCTCTTGCCCTCCCAGAAAACCGAAGCGAAGTAACTCGACGGCATATGTGAAGGGATTTACCCATGACAGGTAGCGAGTGAGAAGGGGCAAAGTTTCAAGTGGATAAAACAGCGAAGAAAGTAAATAGATTGGAATGGTGATGAGGCTCGAAAAAAGGCGAAAAGATTCGTAGCTTTGGAGAAATGAACCCAAGACAATACCAAGAGCGACGAACCCCGAAGTAATAACCGCTACTCCTAACGCAATTGCCCATATGTGGGAGATGACTAAATCACTGAAGATAAGAAAAAGAAAACTTAGGACAGTAACCATCAAGAAAGATACTAAGAGGCGAGCCAGGTATTTACCCAAAACGATACTCGTCGCTGAAACGGGAGAGACAAGTAATATTCTGGTGAGACCAGTGAAACGCTCTCTCATCAAACTTGTTCCTGCTCCGACCCCACCTGAAGCTACCAACAGAGCGATCCCTCCTGAGGCTAAATGTGAGAAATAGCTCGCTCCTGTAGGAAGGGATACGACCTGGTTAAGTCCCGAACCAATAACCACGACAAGCACAAGCGGAAAAATTAGTTGCCCAATCCAATAGGCCCGGTCTCTTCGATAACGGACCCATTCCATCCAAAAAATTGTCCGCATATCATCAAAAAGTTTAACCGAGCTCAAGTGCCTCAAGAACTTTTATCTCCCAATTGATGCCCGGTATAGTGTAAAAAAACTGCCTCTAATGTTGGGCGTTCGAAGTGCACGTCGAGAATTCCATTGGCTCGAACATTCGCAAGAATGTCCGGCAGGCACCGAGAGCCTTCAAAAACCACAATTCGAAGACCTTCACTCTCAGAAAGCTTCACTACCTCACGAACATTTCTAATCAAACGTATTGAGCTCTCGGCTCCTTCGAGGTTTTCAAGTCTCAAAGTTACGACATCCCCTCCCAAGGATCTTTTAAGGTCGTCTGGTGTTCCTGTGGTAATAATTCGACCCGCATCGATGAACGCAAGCCTGTCGCAAAGAAAATCTGCCTCTTCCATATCGTGCGTGGTGAGAACCACCGTTGTCCGCCTCGAAACCAGTTCCCGAATTTGTTCCCAAACCGATCTTCGAGCAACCACATCTAAGCCTATCGTGGGCTCATCGAGAAAGAGAATCCTTGGTAGATGCATGAGACCTCGCGCGATCTCTAAGCGCCGACCCATCCCGCCGGAGAGCTCGCGAACTCTGCAGCCTCGTAGGTCGGCCAAACCTGCCGAGCGAAGGGATTCCTCTACTAGGACAGAGCGACCGGGTAAGCGATACAGTCTTGCATGAAGCTCTAGGTGTTCTTCTACCGTCAACTGGCGATCGAGGCAGCTCTCTTGAAAGACCAACCCTATATCCGCCCGGACATCTGCTCCTTGTTTTACAACGTCGTGGCCAAAAACCGTCACGGAACCTTGATCGGGAGGTGTTAGGGTCGTTGCAGCTCGTACGAGACTAGTTTTTCCAGCTCCATTGGGGCCCAAGAGTCCAAAACAACCACCTTCAGGTATTACTAGATCAATACCGGCCAGGGCAGGTCGTTCGCCATAATATTTTTCTACGCCCTTAAAGCGTATCGCTGGAACTTCTCTCTCTATCTCTTCAAATTTTCTATCTTGGGTGAGATTAAACACTTAGGGTCTCTTCCAGAAATGCAAAGGTTATCCGTGCCGAAACGGTTACTACATGCTAGAAGACTCCATTCCTATGCGCGACGATCTAAATTCCTCTTCAGCAAAAATGCTAAATACTCTGGGAACACTACTTTTAGCACTCGTTAGCCTTGTGACTAGCCTCATCATCCTCGGGGCACTCGTGAGAGCGAACGAAGCTGGACTTGCCTGCCCGGATTGGCCCCTCTGTTTCGGACAAATATTGCCCGAATTGGACTTAAAGATCGGCTTTGAATTAACCCATCGATTTGTTGCAGGAGTCGTCTCACTACTCTTCTTGTTGATATTCTACAGATGCCGACGTGATCGAGTTGCCTGGGACAAGGCTAGTGCTTGGCTCTCGTTGGCAGCGTGCCTCCTCGTCACCCAAATCATCCTTGGTGCACTAACAGTTTGGCATCTTCTGGCTGCGTGGAGTGTAACGGCACACCTTCTTACCGGAAACGCCTTTAACATGAGTATTTGGTTAGCTGGTTGGCGACTCAGGAAACCGCGGGACCTTCCGGCACCAAAGCAATGGCAAACCTGGCTCGCTGTCGTAGCGGCAATCATGTTAGTAGCCCAACTTTGGCTGGGAGGATTGGTCTCATCTACCTTTTCGGGGTTAGCATGCCCTACATGGCCTACATGCAATGGTTCAGATTTCTTTCCAACTTTCGCAGGCAGTGTAGGTCTGCAAATCATCCACCGTTGGACAGCATTTCTTCTATTAATATTTTCTGTAATCGCAGCCGTCGGTCTCCATAAGAAGGCAGGCGGTACATGGCAATTAGTCACAGCCCTATTGGTCTGCTTTCAGATTGTGGTGGGTATCCTCAACGTATTATGGGGTCTACCTGTAGAGATCACCGGACTGCACTCGGGGCTGGCGGCAGCTATCGTACTGACTCAGAGCCGAGCGACCCACGACGCCTGGTGCGCCTCACCGAAAGTCACTTCAGAAGGAGCATGAAGTTTGCGAGCCTATCAAGTATTTTCTCAATTACTGCCCGAAGACTCGGAGCGAATATTTACCGAGCTCTCTAAAGTAGCCCCAGCAACCTACTCTCAGGCAATCGCTCTGGCAAGCGCCGCAATGAATGCTCGACCGGGCTTTGTGATGAGACAAAAGCCGGCTGCGCGCGCCGAGACCGTTCGAAGAGTTCTTTCAAGGGTTAAATCGAATGAAGTTGCCGAGGAAGTTCTCGCATCTTATTTCATCGAATCGAGAAGAGAAATCCTTATAGCTTGGCTTGATCTTGTAGGATTGGAGCATGAAGACGGAATCTTAATCAGCGACAATCCCGAGCAACCTGAGGCGCAACAACTTGATACTGCCGTCACTACCTTTCGAAGAAGTAATAAAGGTCTTGCACAAGACCGCGAGCTTCTTCTTTTTGCGTTTGCGGCTCAAACAGTTATCGATTGGCCCCTCCTCGAAGGGCTCCTTCATTCAAGCTAGCGTCTATTCTTTCAGCATCTTTGCAAGAATCCTCATTTCATCGCCTATACCCTCTGGAATGATAAAATCGTTGGTCGACCGAATATTGTTCATTTGATCGCGGACCGCTTCAGCTGGAGGAATGTCTCCTCCCCCAGAATACCAACCCGGCGTTACTCCAACAAACATCCGAGCATATCGTCCGCCTCCAACAGAAAACACTTCATGCGTATATTCACACTCGGAAGAAATCAAGTAAATCACCAAGGGAGTTACATATTTAGGGTCTAACGATTCAGCTAGTGGACCCAGTAGAGATTCAGTCATCCGAGTCCGTGCTATAGGTGCAATTGCATTGGCCGTCACATTATATTTTGCGCCTTCTTGCGCCAAGACATTCGACAAACCAACGAGTCCCATCTTTGCCGCTCCGTAGTTCGTCTGGCCAAAATTTCCGAGTAACCCCGCAGCTGACGACGTAAATACAAAGCGACCAAAACCTTTCTCTTTCATTACACGAAACGCAGGCTGAGAAACATAGAAAGCGCCCTTCAGATGAACGTCAAGAACAATTTCCAATTCTTCAGGCAGCAACTTAGTAAAGCTTTTATCTCTCAAGACACCGGCATTGTTAATAACCGCATCCACCGTCCCGTACGCTTGTAATGCAGTTGCAATGATAGCTTCTCCGCCTTCAGGGGAAGAAACTGAAGAGTAATCTGCAATAGCATCACCGCCCGCTGCCTTAATTTCCTCGACCACCGCGTCGGCCATACTCGTGCCTTCACCGGAACCGTCAACGGAACCTCCTAAATCATTGACGATCACCTTTGCGCCTCGACGACCTAGCTCTAGTGCATAAGTTCTCCCTAGGCCTCCTCCGGCACCCGTCACTACTACGACATGTCCTTCTAGATTAATTTTACTCATAAATCCTCCGCATCTCTTTTATCAATGTAGCACCACATTACAAGGAAAGGTTTACCGTTTAAATTCTCCCTATAAGAACCTTTTCGATACAAGCTCTTGAGCCATTCAGCTAAGATCTCGGTTACGCCGTACCTTTGATCTCCAGCACACGACGAATAGATCGAGATTTTCACGGTGATTCCCCAAAGCAGGAAGTTTATAGAAAAGAGTGCCTGGCAAAACGAAGCAAACGAGTCGAATAAACATCATCCGAGCGTGCGCCTTCCTGGTCGTACTCACAGCAAGCATATGGAGTGTCTCGGAGTTCGGAGAGAAATTTCTCTCCCTTGTCGCATGGATTGAAACCCTCGGGGCTTGGGGGCCTTTAATTTTTATTTTTGCCTACATGATATCCGTACCGCTGTTCGCGCCAGGTTCTGTTTTAACCTTCACTGCCGGTACATTATTTGGTTTATTTTGGGGCGTATTCTATGCATTCGTTGGGGCTTTTTTAGGATCAACTACAGCCTTTCTGATCTCACGCCACATTGCTCGAGATTGGATCGACAATAGGTTGACCGCAAGCAAACATCTCAAGGCAGTAAACGAAGCTGTTAGCGATGATGGTTTACGCATTACACTCTTATTACGTCTATCCCCGGTCATACCTTTTAATGCCTTAAATTATTTCCTCGGATTAACTCAAGTAAGCTTTCGTGATTTTGTTTTCGCTAGCACAGGAATGATTCCAGGAACTTTTCTTTATGTTTATTTCGGCCATTTAGCCGCCCGTGTCGTTGATTCCTCTATCAAAAGCGACAACGTCAAGTTACTTGACTGGTCAGTCTGGATTCTTGGTCTAATAGCCACATTAAGTGCTGTTTTGTTAATTACGGATAAGGCGAGAAAGAAACTAAGCGTCACTATAGACGTCAAGGAAGGGAAATTCTAACGAGTCAGCCCCGCCCGGACTACAAGATCCAAGACTTTTTCTGGTGGACGAGCGACTACGGCCCTTAAACCAGCTATAAGAATAGGTCGCTCCAGCAGTATCGGTTCTTCCACAATTGCCTCAATCCAATCGCCCACACTAGAATTTTCGTTCAGAAAAAATCTACCAAATACCGACTCGCCTTTTCGAACCCAGTTCGAGGGCTCACTGTCCAGTCTCTTTGCAAGGTCTCTCAATTCATGGACATTCAGCGGATTCTCAAGATAATTCCGAGTGACGAAAGTCACCCCACTCTCCTCTAAAAGCGCTTTCGCCGTTCGACTTTTCGAGCAGCGCGGATTGTGGAGCAACACTAGATCCTCGTCGGCTTCAGGCAAGCTCATGATCTAACAGTAGCCTTAACCTGAACACGCGCTAGGCTGAAAGAAGATGAATACCGTAAGAAAACTATTAGGACTAGGTGAGCCTGATAAGCATGCACGGGGTGACGACACAGAGACGGTGCAGCGAATAAGCGCCCAATTAGGCTCTATGCCTATTGAAGAAGCCCGTTATATTGCCTCTTTCGCCTATGTGCTCGCGAGAGTCGCACAAGCCGACCTGTTAATCGATGAAAGAGAAACCACGGAAATAAAGCAGCAGGTCGCCTCTCTTTCGGATCTATCCGAAGATAGCTGCACTCTGGTCGTCGAAATTGCGAAATCTCAGGCTGACCTCACAGGTGGTACTGAAAATTATGTTGTTACTCGACAATTCAGGAAAATTTCAAACCGTGGACAGCGTAACAAGTTAATGGCATGTGCATTTGCGGTTGCAGCCTCAAATGGAAAAATTTCTGCAGAAGAAAGCACCGAACTCACACTTATCGGAGAAGAACTCGGATTCACGCGGGCCGAGGTCAATGCCTTTCGTAGCCAACATCGCGACACATTATCGGTACTTAAGAAATAGCGGCTAGCCTTAACTATGCTCTACTGGTCTAAAAACTCTGTATCGATCTCAATTCGTTTTCGCAAGGCCTGAGGCGAGCGCATTAGAAACTCCCGGCACAAGTGTGTAACCGTTCCGTTCTGTTCAACGTGAGCCGCACGTCCACAACCCTCTAGAAGATAATTTTGAGATACTGGCAAGTAATTCGTAAGAAACTTTGCCGTCTTAACTGCGTCGTGATCCTTATCCCCTGATAAGAGAAACATTGGCACCCTTATGTTTTGCAAGTCTTCCCTTGAAACCAAATCACAACCTGGCCCCAATGCCAGCAAGGAGTTAGCAATCCCAATGGGAGATCGCTTTAACCATTGGGAGTCGCCACCTTTTGATCTCTTACTCTCCTCGAGGTTTGGAACTTTTGCTTCAGGCTCACTCAAAAGAACCTCTTGAAAGGTCTTGAGATCACCTTCTTTTATTCGTCTCGCCTTATCTGAATCTTGATGGCGTCTTCCTTCCCCAGAATCAGAGTCTGTCAGACCCAGAACCGGAGCAATTAATATTGAAGAGACTAGTCTTTCTGGGAATAGAACCGCCATACACAAAGCCAAACGTGCACCCATTCCATACCCGAGAACATGGACAGTTTCGTGATCGAAAGCGTCCAACACCTCTAAGAATTGAGACACAAGTAAATTCGGGGAGTAATCTAATGGGCTAACCGGGGATACAGATCTACCGTGACCGATAGAATCTATAGAAAGCAAAGAGAAATCTCTTTCGAGGCCACTAAAGGATGTAGCTAACGAGCGACCAGTCCCTCCAAGGCCATGGAGAAGAAATATTCCAGCCCCGGAACCTCGCTCTTCTGCAAAAACTCTCTTGTGCGAGAAGGTATCTACCCAACGAGCATGACGAGTCATTTCAAAATCGTCTCCATATCGAAACTACACCTTCCGTGCATAGATCAGTTGAGCACTGCCAAGGAACAACACTTCACGATGAATGTCGGTAAATCCTGCCTGATGAAGCTGTCGGAAAAGTTCTCGGCTACCCGGTAGATACTTGGTTGAACGCGGAAGGTAACGATATGCTTCTCTGTCCGAAATTACCCCGCCTAAAGCAGGAACAATTCCGTCGAAATACAACGAATGAAACCATCGTATGAGCGTATTTTTTGGTCGATCCACCTCTAAAATTGCAAGCTTGCCGCCAGCCCTGAGGACACGAGAAAACTCGCTCCAAACTGAAGGAAGCGAAACGAAATTTCTGAGAGCGAAACCGCACGTAACAATACTTGCTACCTTGTCGGCCACCGGAAGGTTAGCTGCGTCACCGCTAATAAGATTCAGCGAATCATCTCTACAAAACGCACAACCGAGCATCGCCCGGGAAAGATCCACACCTAGGCAATTGGCGCCGGACTGCCGAGCAATCAGTAGGAGGTCGCCAGTACCACACGCCACATCCACTAAGCAGTCGTCCGGTCTTAGCTCTGCGCCCTTGAGAAGTCTCCTTCTCCACTGCTGATCCATTCCTGCCGTAATAATTCTATTTACCAAATCATATCGAGGTGCAATACGGTCGAACATTTCCCTGACAACTGCACGCTTCGCGTTCGTTTCGGGGAGACCTGTAGGACGTTTTTGCATTAATAGTCCAAGTCTGCTTAAGTGGAGGCTCCTACCGTTCTACCGAGGATCAGATTTATTATTCTTCTTCATCCACAATTTTCGAGCTGAACTTTTTCTTCAGTTCGTCTGTAACGTCAGGGGGAGCCGGAGCGTATTTGGCAAATTCAAGACTGAACTCCGCCTTGCCTTGGGTCATAGATCGCAAATCTGTTGCATACCCAAACATTTCCGAAAGCGGGACCTCTGCTTCCACCTCACAAAACCCATCCTCTTCCGTAGTGCCAATGATACTTCCTCTTCTCTGCATTATTGTCTTGATAACTACTCCCTGAAATTCTCCTGGGCCTTCTACTGCAAGTTTCATAACGGGCTCTAGCACAATGGGTTTCGCCTTACCGTATACATCTCGAAAGGCTCCTCTTGCTGCAGCTTGGAATGCCATATCCGAAGAATCAACTGAGTGAGCGAGACCATCAGTGACCGTAACTTTCAGTCCGATAACCGGGAAACCGATCAGCCTTCCTTTGTCCGTGGCCTGACGGAAGCCCTTCTCCACGGCGGGAATGAATTCAGTCGGAATATTTCCACCCCTGACCTTGCTTTCAAACTCAAAGTCCTGCCCTTCCTCATGGGGCTCGACAAATCCTTGGACACGACCAAACTGTCCAGAACCACCAGACTGCTTTTTATGGGTATAATTGAAGTCTGCTTTCCTTGATACCGTTTCACGATAAGCAACTTGAGGATTACCTACTTCGACTTCGACACTGTATTCTCGTTTCATCCGCTCCACATAGACCTCCAAGTGAAGCTCTCCCATACCCGATATCACGGTCTCACCACTTTCCTCATCTGTACCAGCACGAAATGTCGGGTCCTCACGGCAAAATCGATTCAATGCTTTGGAAAGATTTGTATCCATTTTTTGCTCCACAGGAGCTATTGCGATGGAGATCACCGGGTCTGGAACGTGCATTGCACTCATCGCAACGTCGGTTGTCCCGTCAGTGAAGGTATCCCCAGATGCGCATTCGATCCCAAACAGTGCGACAATATCTCCTGCTCCAGATCTCTCAATATCTTCCATCTGATTAGAGTGCATGCGTACTAAACGCCCTACTTTATGTCGCTTCTTGGTACGCGAATTGATGATCGTTGTGCCCTTCTCCAAAGTACCCTGATAGACGCGCACGTAGGTCAACTGGCCATATCGACCATCTTCCAACTTAAAGGCCAATGTCGTAAGCGGTTTGTTGTGATCACTTTCCAGAACGATCGGCATCTCCTCGTTTGAGAGGTCAACGCCGGTATTCTCCACATCAGATGGACAGGGCAGGTACTCTGTCACTGCATCAAGAAGCTTTTGAACCCCTTTATTCTTATAGGCAGATCCAAGATACACTGGCGTAAGTTCAAGTGAAAGCACGCCAGAACGTACCGCTTCGTGAATTTTCTCCTCGGTAACCTTTTCTTCTAGAATCGCCTCCATAAGATCTTCAGAGAACATTGAAACTGCATCTAACATGACCTCGCGGGCCGCATTTGCATCCGAAATATAGGCGTCAGGGATTGCACCCTCCACAACGTGCTCTCCGTTCTCACCTTCGAAACGAACCGACTTCATAGAGACGAGGTCTATTATCCCCTCGAAATCCGCTTCTAGACCCATCGGTAGTTGCATCATCACGGCGTTGTGACGGAGTTTCTCTCGCAGACCCTCCACTACCTTTTCTGGGTTAGCGCCAGAACGGTCTAGTTTATTGATAAATGCAATTCGGGGAACCTTATACCGTTTCATCTGGCGATCGACCGTCATCGACTGTGATTGAACTCCAGCAACGCCACATAAGACCAAAATCGCGCCGTCCAACACTCTTAGGGCCCGTTCCACTTCAATTGTGAAGTCTACGTGCCCAGGCGTATCAATGATATTTACATGGTGATCTTCCCACTCGCAGTGTGTAGCCGCGGAGGTTATTGTGATCCCCCGCTCCTTTTCTAGCTCCATGTGATCCATGGTGGCGCCAGCCCCATCTTTTCCGCGAACTTCTGAAATCTTGTGGATTCGGTCTGTATAAAAAAGGATTCGCTCCGTCAGAGTTGTCTTCCCTGAATCGATGTGCGCACTTATTCCAATGTTACGAATTTTAGATAAATCACTTAGCATGACGACGTTGTCCTAGAGAGAAGCGTTTTGAGCAGGCGTCCCTCGCCTGCCTAAGTGGTCCGTTACCACGTACCAATTGTTGCCACTTCGATAATCAAGCTCCGTTACGGCACCCTGGCAAGTGCCTAGACTTGTAAAACCCGCGCTCGGTAGGGTCAGATGCTCGGCTTCGGAATCGTTTTCTTTGAAAGACCCAACCGACTCCAGGGCGTA
>DKAI01000032.1 GCA_002450755.1 Deltaproteobacteria bacterium UBA6930 | reverse complement strand
GAAGAAGTCGCGTTGAGAATAAATGAAACCGGACGTAACCCAGGATATCTCGAAGAAGTTCTCCTACCCAAAACCGTTCGAGCCACTAATGATCTTTCTGAGGCAGTAATCGGTCGAGAACTCGTAATAATTGCAGTTCCTAGCCACGGTGTTCGGGATGTAATGAAGAATATTGCTCCCCATCTAGATCCGGGTGCGATTGTAGTTATCACATCAAAAGGAATCGAAACGGAAACAGGCCTTACAATGAGTCAGGTTTTAATGGATGTCCTGGATTCTTCTTTTCACTCACGTATAGTACTTTTGTCGGGACCTTCCTTCGCACGTGAGATAGCTGAGGAGCAACCCACCGCAGTTACTGTCGCATCTCGGGACGAAACCTATGCAATTTCAGTCCAGGCTGAACTGTCTTGCCCTTGGTTCCGCTGCTATTCCCATGACGACGTAATAGGTGTCGAGATAGGCGGTGCCGTGAAAAATGTCATCGCGATAGCCGTTGGTATATGTGAAGGACTCGGGATGGGATTGAACACGCGAGCAGCTCTGATGACTCGTGGCCTCAGAGAGATGACGCGATTAGGAGAGACACTAGGTGCGAATCCACTTACCTTTCAGGGACTTTCAGGAATGGGAGATCTTCTTCTCACATGTACGGGAAATCTCTCTCGGAATCGAAATGTGGGTCTTCAGCTTGGACGCGGACGGTCTCTTTCTGAGATCACACTAGGAATGGGACAAGTAGCTGAAGGAGTCAGGACAACTCTAGCCGTTTGCCAGCTCGCTGATCGCCTAGAGGTAGAAATGCCAATCGCACAATCAGTACGAATGGTATTAACGGGTGAGATTACCTCTCTAGAGGCTGGAACAGAGATGATGAGCCGCCAGCTTCGAGCTGAACTAGACTAGGAGACGGCGTTGGCGAATTCTGTTTCCTTGCCGTATATATTCCTCTCGAAGGTTGACGTTTTTATCCTCTGAGAAGCTCCTCGAAGCTCCTTTGCGAAGCGAAGTACTGTGGAAACTCTCTTATCCAAAAATTCAATGTCTCTCATACCACTCTCAAAACTAGGGATTGGAAAAGCGGGCACTATAAAACGTGTCGAAGACGACGGTGTTATTTCAAGAAGACTAGCGGACCTTGGCTTTCTTCCAGAGACACTCGTGATTCTCTCCCGCAAGGCTCCTACAGGAGACCCCCTTTGCTTCGAGCTCCGGGGATCACAAATGTGTCTTCGCAGGAAGGAAGCTTCCAAAATTTGGGTGGAAGTCGAGTGATAAGCTCGTACAAAATCTTAGGCTTTGATCAGGAAAACCCGTTATGAGCGAAAAACATGTACGTCTTGGATTCCTGGGATCTCCCAATTCTGGGAAAACAACTATTTTTAATGCCCTTACTGGATTAAGAGCCAAAGTCGGAAACTATCCTGGTGTAACAGTTGAGCGCAGAGAAGGGAAACTAAGAAAAAGCAATAAAAACATCACCCTCATCGATCTACCCGGTACTTACAGCCTACAGCCAATATCTTCAGATGAGGAGGTAGTCAGTAGCCTTCTTACGGGTCATAGCGAAGGTAATTCTGTTCCCGATGGCCTGGTATTAACTGTTGATGCCTGTTCGATTGAAAGGTCACTACTTTTAGTTGTTCAGGCTTTGAGGTTGGGTATTCCACTTTGTCTAACAATTACAATGATGGATGAATTAAAGGCCCGGGGTGGTCAAATCGATTTAGAAAAACTTTCTAGTGCTCTAGGGATCCCCGTAGTCGGGGTAGTGGGCAACAAGGGAATCGGTTTAGATAAACTGAAAAACCTGACTCAAAACATCGAAGAATGGCAAGTACCCATCCTCCCACCACCAAGCAAAACACAGGAGTTGAGTGGATGGATAGCATCGGTACTTTCACGTGGAGGTTACGAGGCTCCGGAAAAAGACAGACGATCCGATCGAATAGATCGTATTCTTCTTCATCCTTTTTGGGGCTCACTTGCTTTTATTGCTGTGATGTTGTTCTTCTTTCAAATCATTTTTACTTGGGCAGAGCCAGCAATGGACGCAATCGACTTTGGCGTCAACTTGTTGCAACTGAAGGTTGAAAATATCGTTAAACCTGGTCTTCTTAGAAGTTTTTTAACTGACGGTGTACTTGCCGGTGTCGGATCCGTCATCATTTTCTTACCTCAGATCACTCTTCTTTTTGCAATTCTCGCCTTTTTAGAAGCTGTTGGCTACATGGCGCGCGCCGCTTTCGTCGTAGACCGTGCTATGGGTAAAATCGGTCTTGAGGGACGTGCCTTCGTCGCCTTACTGTCTTCTTACGCATGCGCGATTCCAGGAATTATGGCCGCAAGAACAGTTCCGTCGCCACGGCAACGCCTGGTTACTATCTTGGTTGCACCGCTCATGACATGCTCTGCTCGACTGCCCGTATATACACTTCTAATCAGTGCATTTATTCCCCGAGACATCAGTGTCGGACCTCTCGGAATACAGGGTTTAACCCTCTTTGGTCTCTATCTAGGTGGCGGAGTAGCCGCATTTCTATTTGCAGGTCTAATAAAAAAGTTTGTTGTTAAAGGCGACGACCTTCCCTTTTACTTAGAGCTTCCCCCATATCGCCTACCTCAACTAAAAGTAGTTGCCCGCCAAGTATGGGATCGGGCTAGTAGCTTTCTCAAGAGAGCAGGAACTATCATCCTTTCAGTTGCGATAATCTTGTGGACACTCATGACATTTCCAGAGACTGACTTCCCAGATGGAACGCCTGAAGTCCTAACTAAAAAGATGGCAATTGAGCAAAGCTTTGCGGGAAGACTTGGGAAAACGATCGAGCCCGTTATTGAACCTCTGGGCTTCGATTGGAAAATTGGGATTGGCCTGATAGCTAGTTTGGCAGCTCGGGAAGTTATTGTTGCAACTCTTGCTCAAGTGTACGCGGTAGGGGGCGAGGATGAATCATTACGCGAAGCGATGGAAAAAGACAAAAACCCCAAAACTGGGAGAAAAGTATTCACAGCTGCCACTGTTGGCTCAATGCTGGTCTTTTTTGTTTTTGCTTTGCAGTGCACTTCAACAATTGCCGTGATGCGTCGAGAAACTAATTCTTGGCGGTGGCCATTATTCGCGTTTAGCTATCTTCTCTTAATCGCCTACAGTGCAAGCTTTCTTACTTATCGGATAATTTATGCGATCACAGAAAATTCTTCATAAATTAAAAAAACCACTTTGGCTCACTCTTGTCCTAAGTTTGAGTACCCTATTGGTAGCGTGTGGTCCTCGTTACAAACGAGTTACATCTCATAAGGCTCCAGGAGTAATAATCAAACTGAGGTCGCAAACCGGCGTCGATCGGGGATTTTCTCATCCCGCTACGATTTCTGGAGCCAGACTTGCTCACATTCTTTCCTTTATCGACATCCGAGGGGAAAAGGGGGCGCTAAAGCCTGCGTTTCCTGTTGGGGGAATCTATGAAGTGGGTGAGGCGCTTTCTCGAGTGTTTGCCAATGCGGAGCCTCATCAAGTGCTTACGGTGGAGCTCGTCCGAGTGGAAAAGCGGTTTCAACTTTTTAATCAAAAATTTCTTACTACTTTCGTCACCTACGTAGAAGGTGACAGGCTCTTTCTAAGATTATCCCGTGTCGACTGGGAGATTCCCAAAGGCGAGGATGAAGATGACCTCCCTGAACCTTTTGTTGGACGAAAACAACAAAATTTTCGTATCCTTCCATCGGAGTACCTGACGGCTATTGGCGTTCAAGGAGTTTCTGCAAAATGGAAAGATTCTAAATTTCGACATGCATCGAATCTGCATATAGGAAGGGGCGGAAAGTTAGGTAGGCGAACCGTATTACTTGGCGGTGGTCCGATAGGAGAAATCAATGCCGAAGAGTCTCCAGGAAACCCCGATGAAATTCCCATACTACCTAGAGGTCTAAGCTCTCAACAGCTGCGCGATTTGGCCGACCTAGAAGACTTAAGACGCCAAGGAAGGATATCCGAATCAGCATATTTTGGAAAAAGAAGAGAGATTTTAGAATCAGCGACGCGGAACTAAAAGGTCTAGTAGTAAGAAAGTTCATAAAAAAAGATCTCGGAGGCTTACTCTTTTCTGTTTTCTCGAATTTAGACCCGTTCCTTCTTCTAGGCTCCTCAATTGCATCTCGGTCGGACCAATTTCCCAACAAGAATTCTCGCTGAGTGAAAGTAAGTTCTTGCCTGGTTCGTTTAGTGGACAAATATCCCGCTTCTCGGTGCCGGACTCAAAATCAATCCAACGCAAAGGTAGTCCCTGCGTTCTGCAAACATAAGGCCGAACGGGATAAATCCTGCATGCACCTGAATCGGTCAAAAAGGCGCACTTTCCTTCCTCCGACGGTTTGTGGCCTTGTAATTTTTCTCCTACCCAGTCTCGAATATTATCAGCCTCGATGTTAAAGACACTGATCCCATCAATGCAACACGAAGTACATCCTAATTTACACTTAAGTCGTTCCCCATGAATTTCAGACAATACAGTGACGGCATCATCGATTTGATGGTGAAGATCTTTAACCTCTGTACCTAACTCATCATGCTGCATTAAAGGAACTCTTTCGGATGTCTATCGTTCCAAGGCGCAATCATTGCCAGCTCATTTGCAAGGCGCAAGAGAAGGGCTTCTTGTCCATACGAGGAAATCAATTGAACTCCTATCGGTATCCCCTCAGAAGTAGTAAAAAGTGGTAATGATATTCCTGGTTGGCCTGAAATGTTAATCGGGGAAGTATATGCAATAAGGGGGACCGATTTGCGAAACCCGAGCAAAGGGTCTTCTGCTGTTCCTACCATCGAACCGAGTGCCGGCGGGGGAGTAGCCATGGTTGGCGTAACCAAGATATCAAATCCGTCAGGGCCCGAAAAAAAGCTGGCATATAGTCGCGAAAAGGCATGTAACTCGTCAACGCAACTTAGATAATCTTTCGCTGCTGTCTCTCTGCCTCTTGCTGCCAAGACCCAGTTCAGTGGCTCCACTTCATTTTCTTTTAACTCGCGACCTAAAAGCTTTCCTATTCCTTCGATTTCTCGTGCAACGCATACAGAGACGATCCGACTAAAAGCGCCGTGTACCAAAGTGGCGTCCCACGCCTTCGGCCTTTCGAGTTCCACGTAGTGGCCAAGTGACTCAAGAAGATTTCCTGCATACTCCACGGCCTCAATACATTCTGGGGTAGGCCGTAGGCCAATTCGAGGTTCTTCCCATGCAAGGGCAATTTTAAGCCGAGGCGGAAGATCAGACATAACGGATAAAAAGCTTCGCTCAGGAAAAGGAGCATGATATGGGTCCCCAACCGCAGGAACCGAGAGAATATCCAAGACAGCGGCTGTGTCTCTAACCGATCGAGACACAACACCGTCAGTCACGCACCCAGCCCAGGCCTCCCCTGCGTGAGGTGACAAAGTAATCCGACCACGAGAAGGCTTAAGACCTACAAGCCCACACGAACTCGCGGGAACACGAATTGAGCCTCCCCCATCCGAAGCATGTGCAACCGGCGTAAAGCCCGCCGCCACCGCTGCGGCGCTTCCACCACTTGATCCCCCAGGAGACAAATGCAAGTTGTAAGGGTTCCTCGAAGGCCCCCAGGCTAATGGTTCAGTCGTAGGAAGTGTGCCGAGCTCTGGTGAGTTCGTTTTGCCCAAGAGAACAAAGCCCGCTTCGCGGAAACGTTTGATTATCAGAGAATCTCCGATTGATCTATAACGAGCCTCTTTAAGGGCTCTATTCCCCGCAGAGTAGAAGGTGCCATCTACAGCAACACCTAGATCCTTGATCAAGAGGGGCACACCGTGGAAAGGTCTCTCGGAACTGACCGGCAGAGACACCAGGGACTTTTCGAATGTCTCTGTGATTACTGCGTTTAAAGACGAATTACCTGCTTCAACCCTACGAACAGCTGCCTCAATTACTTCTCGAGCTGAAAAGTCTCCATTTTTTATGTGATTGGCCAAGTCTATTGCATCGGACCAACGGAGTTCATTGTTCTGGTTACTTTTCACTAAGGCCCTCCTGAGCAAGAAAAAAAAGGCTAGAGAAGCTCATCTTTTTGGGGCTTGGCCCTTTCAAGAGCAAGAAGGCGTCTTTTAAGCCCTAGCCCG
>DKAI01000025.1 GCA_002450755.1 Deltaproteobacteria bacterium UBA6930 | reverse complement strand
ATTCGCATTAGCAATCTCGATAAAACCTGCAGCTATCTCATCGAAAGACATCTCAAAGTTTGCTCTCGACAATCGTTCCTTGATTTTTCCCAATGCTGCCTCTACAGGTTCACGAGTCAATGAAACTGGAAGCCGATCTTCTGGAACCCTGTCCAGCCAAAAGTTCATGTCAGTTAAAGCAATTTCGCTCCCCATAGTCTCTCCATTTTGGCCTACTTGCCCATAACAGAGTGGACCCGGATTAGCGCCAGCACTTTCCGGCCCAACGGTCAATTTCTCTCCATCGAAACGACAGAGTGAGCCCCCACCTGCCGCGACAGTATGAATATCCAGCATGGGAGATCGAACTCGAATCCCCGCCACCACGCTTTCAAATACCCTTTCTCCCGTGCCGTCAATTACAAGGGAAACGTCCGTCGACGTACCCCCCATATCGAAGCCTATCGCCTTTGTTTGATTCGCCTGCTTCGCGACAAAAGACGTTCCTACCACTCCGCCCGCAGGTCCTGACAGAAGTGCAGAGGGGCCGCTAAACTTCTCAGCGGACGCTAGACCACCCGAACTTTGCATCATTTTAAGGTCTGCATTTGGGAAAGTCGCCTGGAATGCTCTTATGTGGGTTTGGAGCAAAGGTGAAAGGTAAGCATCTGCCACAGTCGTCTCGCCCCTACTCAAAAAACCCAACTCAGGTGCCACTTCGTGAGATAGCGAAATTGACTCAAAGCCTTCCTCTCGAGCAAGATCACCTAAACGCTTTTCCCATTCAGAATCTTGGTATGCATGCATCTGTAAAATTGCTACGGACTGTATACCCATGTCACGAGCCGATCGAAGTTTTGCCCGTACCTCCGATTCGTCCCGTTCCTCAAAATCCTTACCCTCCTGATCGATCCTACCATTAATTTCCATAACACATTTAGCCAAAGGTTCTGGCTTATTAATCCGTAATGAAAAAAGGTCAGGACGCTCTTGCGTTCCTATTTCGAGCACATCCCCTAATCCGATATTTGTAAAAAGTGCGGTGGGAACGCCTCTTCTCTCCAGCAATGCGTTCGTGGCAACTGTCGTGCCCATTCTAACCTTACAGGAATCAACCTCCGGCTCCTCAAAGCGCGAAAGAATCTCCCTCATTCCCTCTGCTGGAGCATCGTCAGAAGACAATATCTTGGCGACTTCATAAGTACCTTCTGGTGAGAGACCGATGCAATCCGTAAAAGTGCCCCCTCGATCGATCCAAAAGTTCCATATTTTTTTTGTTTGATCCTTCACTATGAAAGTTTCCAAAAGACACTTCCGACCCTACGAACCAAAGATTTAAGCGTCGACCGAGTTTCCCTATCTCCAAAAAACATAATCAGAGAGAAATAAATCCCACAGTAGACCGAAGCCGAGGCAAGAAGTTGTATGAGGCCTGAGAATTGCATTAGCGGTAGCACTCGACCACATAACCAGACCGAGACCAGAGCCACCGCTGTACTTCTAAGACTCGATTGAAAAAGATCCCCGAGATCCGGAGTACCATGACGGATGCGCGAAGCACACAAAGTAATTACGGCATTCAGAGTAATCGCCAAAGTACCCGCCAGGGCTACCCCTCGCGCTCCACCTTCGGCTCCCAAGAATGAATACAAAGGGATTACAAGAAGCGCCACTACGCTTCCCAATACCATAGGACGCCAGGTATCAGCCCTTGCATAAAATCCTCTTACGCTGATTTCTTGAAGAATCCAACCAGGAATAGCAAATGCAAACACTTCTAAAACCGAAGCCACCGCCTTCGCCGCATCTTTATCAAAAGCACCTCTTTGATAAACAGATTGAACTAGAGATTCGGCCACAACCCAAGTCCCTCCCGCAAAAAAAACTGCAAGTATTAAAGATGCTTTAAGAGTCCCTTGAAACACCCGAGAGAATTCCTCCCGGTCACCCTTGCGGAACAATTGAGTAAGTGTGGGAAGCGCTGCCGTTGCTACCGCCTGACCCACAAAAGCAACCGGTAAAAGCATCAAGTAACGAGCATAACGTAGGGAGGACACCGCGCCCTCTCCTCCTACCTGACCAAACCAACGGCCATACCATTCATCAACGGTTAACAGCGTGACACCGATCATTAACGGGAAAGCAATCCAAAGATAATTCAAAAATCCGGCATCCAGAGGTGAGAGCCGAAACACCAAAGCCAGACGACCTCGCGCTTCCAACAAAGATCCCATTAATGGACCCAAAATCGCTCCCACCAGTGCTCCCCATGCAAAACCTTCGATTCCGATGTGAGGGGCTAGAAACAAGCCCCCTATAAGAATTCCAAAGTTGTAAATTATCGGCATTAAAGCCTGAGCAGCGAATCTTCCTTCGGCCATCAGGCCCCCTCGAATTATCCCTCCTGAAACAAAAGCTACTTGCGCAGGCAAAAGAATTCTCGTGAGCCTTACCGTCAGTTCTCGAGTCTCTGAATTGAAATGAGGAAATTGAAAATCGACAAGTGTATCGGCAAATACAAAGAGTAAGCCCGTCAACAATATTGCAACTGTCGTGACGTTGCCTAAGACAGTTCCCAGCAAATTTCTCGCAGACTCGGCTCCGTACTCTGCTTTTCGCTGAGTATAAAAAGGAACAAGAGCGACCGATGCACCAGCCGCGAGAAGGTAATTTAAGATATCTGGGATCTGAAATGCCGCACTATACGCGTCAGCCTGGTAGGAAATTCCGACATGGCGAGCCAATAAAATCTCTCTTGCAAATCCAAGCGCACGAGATAGTAAGACGCTGCCGGCCAGCAGAATCGCTACGAACCCTACTCGTCCCGCAGTAGTCATCTTCGAGATTCCTCCAAAAATCTACTCTACCACGCCCATACGCCTCGCTTTCGGGTTAAGCTCGCGCCATTCTTTTCCTTCATAGCTCTCTACAATTATTTCATCCCCATCGCGGCCTTTAAAGTACGGGTAGTCGAGCGGAACTTTCCCAAAAGGTGTATCCAATACGTATTGGGGTATGGCGTAGCCACTAGTTCTGCCTCGCAACGCACGAAAGATCTCTATTCCACGTTCAATATCAACCCTAAAGTGTTCAGTTCCTTCAAGGAGTTGAGCCTGATAGCAGTAATACGGCCGAACTCGTATTTTTACGAGACTTTCGAGGAGATCCTTCATTATTCCAACGTCGTCATTTATGCCAGCCAACAGGACGCTTTGATTTCCGACCGGGATCCCAAAGTTGCTTAAACGGTTGCAAGCTTCGGCCGCCTGGACAGTAAGCTCCTTGGGATGATTGAAATGCGTATTCAGCCAAATCGGATGGTATTTCGACAGCATCTGGCAGAGCCGATCAGTAACGCGAAAAGGAAGAGTCACGGGCAATCGGGTACCCAAGCGAATTATTTCTACATGGGAAATTGCTCTTAATTCACGGACAATCCACTCAAGCCGGTCATCAGAGAAAATTAAAGGGTCTCCCCCGGTGAGAAGAACGTCTCGAATTTCAGGAGTTCTCGAAATCCAGTCAATTGCAACCTTCAATTCTTGCTTTTTCATTACCCAGTCTTCATCTCCAACCATACGTTTCCGCAAACAGTACCTGCAATACAAAGCACATTCGTTGTTTACACAGAAAGCAACCCTGTCTGGATAAACTCGAATTACATTTTTAACAGGTGAGTGTTCGATTTCATCTAAAGGATCAAGAGTTCCTACGGGATCGGAAATTTCTGACAGATTCGGGACAACTTGCCTCCTTATCGGACAGTTTGGATCCTCAGGATCCATCAACGACGCGTAATAGGGGGTAATTACGAACCTAAATCTCTCGCGAAGTCGCAGAATAGCCTGTACCTCGTCTGCCGTTGGAAGGATGTATTTGCGAAGTTCGTTCTCGTCCCGAATCCGGTGTTTGAGTTGCCATCTCCAATCTGACCAATCCATGTTAGGAATTTTGTTTAAAATCATTCTTTAAAACCCAGGCGTTTCAGGCCCCGTGCTATAGCCATACCAACCAAATCTTCCACTTCCAGTCCTTCCAGCTCAGAAATTATTCCAAACGTCCCATCTGGAGAAAACGTAGGCAAGGGATTTATCTCTAAGAAGAGAGGTTCGCCTTGCCTCCCCATCCGGAAATCAACTCTTGCAAAATCGAAGCACCCTAAGGCTTGAAACGCTTTGCGGGTAAACCTAGCTAGCTTTTCTTCCAGTGTTGCCGTTATGTATCCCGATAAACCATAATCGGCATAAGGTCCCACCTCTTCTTCCACTGCATGCAACCCTATCCCTGAGACCTTATCGATTGCTCTCTGAAGGACCGGAAAAACTTCTAGCGAATCATTCCCGATCAAAGCTACCGTGTACTCAGCGCCATCAAGGAAGGGTTCTACTACTGCGTCTTGGCCATAATTACTGTGTACGTTGGCTATAGCCGCGTTTAATTCGACCTGACTATTCACTCGAGAGTTTCGAGAGATTCCTTTGGCGGACCCCTCGAAACGAGGTTTCACAAAAAGAGGAAAATCAAACGGGGGCAGACATTCCTCTCCAATCTGAATAGCCACACCTGGTACAACCGGAACTCCCGCTTGGGACACGATCAGTTTCGTCCAATGCTTATCTAGACTTGTAGACAGTGTCAGAGCATCACTGCCTATACAAGGCACACCATGCATTTCCAATAAAATAGGTGCCCAGGCTTCTCTGTTTCGTGAACCGAAACCCTCAGCGATATTGAAGACCGCATCTATACCTGAGATCATTCGGGGATTTGACAAAAGTTCCAGAGGTCCACCAAGTCTTTTCGTCCGATGACCTAATTTCACGGCCGCTCTTTCGATAAGCTCGATGGTCTCGATAGGCTCGTATTCACTGAAGGCATCTGAAGGAAGGCCACTCGTTCTTTCTACGGGTTTCAGAATCTCATACATAATGCCGAGTCTTAACGAATCCATCATATCTGCAAAATAACCAAACGCAGATTAAGATCCATCGTTCAGGACAGATCGGGACATATCTTGTAAGGAACTGAACGGAGCATAGGTGAGCATTCCAGAGTGGAAATCACGATCAGATCCGCAAAATTTTTCCTGGCCTTGACAAACTTAGCTTAGTATTGCGACTTCGTCCGAAACCACAGGAGCAAACAAGTGAACCTACTCGATCGAATTGAGCGTTTGGGAAATGCTCTCCCAGATCCAATCACTTTATTCGCTTTTGGGGCTCTACTTGTCATCTTAGCCTCAGAGATCGGCGTTCGAGCCAATTGGTCTGTAACAAAGCCTGTTTCCTTACCGATAGAAACTTTAGTCCGGGACGAAAGCGGAAAACCAATCCTCAACCCGGTAACAAAGGAAGCCCTAAGAGTCCCAGCAATAGAACCCAGTACAGGTAAAACCAAAGTCGAGGTTGTGGAAGTTAAAGTTCACGCGAAAAGTCTACTTGCCGCCGATGGTCTTTATTTTGCGATCTCGAGTTTGGTAGAAAATTTTAAAAATTTCCCCCCTCTTGCGATCGTCTTAGTCGGAATGTTAGGAATAGGAGTTGCCGACCGAAGCGGGTTAATCTCAGCACTTCTGAAAGTCCTCCTACTTCGAATTCACGTCCGCTTTCTGACACCGACTGTTTTCCTCGTAGGAGTAGTTTCCTCAATAACTCTCGATGCGGGCTATGTCGTACTGCCTCCGATTGTTGCGGCTCTCTACGCAGCACTCGGTCGATCTCCTGTAGCCGGACTCGCTGCTGTGTTTGCTGGAGTCTCTGCAGGATTCAGTGCAAATCTGACCGTGACGAGCCTTGATACGATACTTGCGGGACTCTCCCAAGCGGGCGCACAAATAGTCGAGCCAAATTACCAAGTTTCCGCGACGGCAAACCTTTGGTTCATGATCGTCTCAACTTTTCTTCTAACAGGAACAGGTTGGGCAGTAAGTGCGTGGTGGGTAGAGCCTCGATTAGCCTCGAAACCTGAACCACCAGGACCTAGGAAAGGCATTGAAAAGACGAAAGACTTTTCCTTACTTCCAATTGAAAAGAAGGGCCTTGCAGTTGCCACTGCGACATCCTTGGCTTGCCTTTTAGTAATTATTCTCTTCGTTTGGATTCCAGGTGCACCTCTACACGGCGAGGGTGAACGCTTTCCACGTTGGATCACTGCCGTCGTACCTCTTCTATTCATATCGTTTTTTATTCCTGGAACCGTGTATGGATTTGTTACAGGCTTACTCAAAACAGATCGCGATGTTGCAAAGATTCTTGGCGATACCATGGCTAGCATGGGACCATACATAGCGATGGCCTTTTTTGCTGCGCAGTTTATTGAGTACTTTAAGTATTCGAAGCTAGGAGAAATTATGGCCATCTCTGGCGGTCAAATGCTCTCCAGCGCTGCCCTACCTACGGTATTCCTGATTATCGCGTTTGTTTTTATCGTTTCATTAGGGAATTTGCTTGTCGGTTCAATGTCAGCTAAGTACGCTTTTTTCGCTCCGGTTTTCGTACCTATGTTCATGCAAATAGGAATCAGCCCTGAGCTCACTCAAGCTGCTTACAGAGTTGGCGATTCGGTTACAAACGTAATTACCCCCTTGAACCCTTACATCATAATTCTCCTTACAGCATTACGAGTTTACGTTCCTAATGCAGGAATTGGCACGCTAGTTGCCCTTATGATTCCCTATTCCATTGCTTTTGCTTTCGTATGGACTCTTCTTTTAATTATTTGGATTTTTCTTGGTATGTCGCTGGGCCCAGAGGGACCCTTGTTCGTTAAAGTAAATCCTTGACTTTTAAAAAGGAGAAGTCGTGAACGCTGCACTTATAGCCTTACTTACGGTAGGTTCTTTTGTTCTCAGCTATTTTTTATATTCACGATTTCTTTCTGAAAAGATTTTCCAGCTTGAGGACTCGGAAACTGTCCCATCAAAACTTCATGCCGACGGAGTTGACTTCGTTGCAACAAAAAGAAGCATTCTCTGGGGACATCATTTCACCTCAATAGCAGGAGCTGCCCCTATTGTTGGCCCTGCCATCGCTGTCATTTGGGGCTGGTTGCCCGCGTTAATATGGATTGTTCTGGGTACTATCTTTATGGGTGCGGTACACGATTTTTCGGCCATGGTAATTAGCTTACGTAACCAGGGAAGATCGATTGGAGATATCACCGGAGAAATTATTGGACCTAGAGCTAGAACAATATTTCTCTTGATTATTTCTTTGCTGATTTGGATTGTTTTAGCTGTATTCTCGTATGTTATTGCCACTTTATTTGTTGGGAATCCCTCAGCAATTTTCCCAATCAATATACAAATTTTAGTTGCTTTGATACTTGGTTGGGCGACCTATAAAAGAAAAATTGGCCTAGGAATTCCTTCTTTAATCGGTTATTCAGTACTTCTTGTTGGTATCCTGTACGGTGACTTTTTCGCCAAGTCATTTCCGCAAATTACCCAGATCCCTGTTATCACTTGGGTATGGATTCTTCTTTTATATTCGTTTGTCTCGTCTGTCCTACCGGTATGGCTACTCTTGCAACCCCGCGATTATCTTAATTCACATCAACTTCTTACTGGCCTTGGGCTGCTAATCACCGGACTTTTGATACTGCAACCCACAATCGTCGCACCAGCTGTTAACCCTGCTCCACCCGGTGCGCCACCGATGATTCCCTTTCTCTTTATCACGATTGCCTGTGGAGCAATTTCTGGATTTCACGGTCTCGTTAGTTCCGGCACTACATCTAAACAGATAAATAGAATGACAGACGCTCGGCCTATTGGGTACGGCAGTATGTTAGGTGAAGGCACCTTGGGAATGTTGGCCGTCTTGGCAGCGACCGCAGGCTTTGCGAGCCTCGATCATTGGTCTGCGCACTACTCTAGCTGGGGCGAAGCAAATGGCCTTGCACAGAAACTCGAAGCCTTTGTCTCAGGCTCCAGTCAATTTATTTCAGCGATCGGAATAGCAGAGGATACTTCTCGTACTTTTGTCGCAGTCATGGTTATTGCCTTTGCAGCGACTTCGTTAGATACAGGCGCACGAATACAGAGGCTAATAATCTCCGAGCTTGCGACTAACTACAAACTGCCGGCTCTCAAGAACCGATTTGTCGCTGCAGCTGTCGGTATAGGTGCTGCTTTAGTTCTCGCAATTACCCAAGGGAGCGGGAAAGGCGGTTTAATTCTATGGCCGCTTTTTGGAACCACTAACCAGCTCGTCGCCGGCGCGACCCTATTGGTCGTTTCCCTTTGGTTAAAGAACTCTGGAAAACCTATTTTATTTACTCTTTTACCCGCAATAGTTGTAACGCTCACCACCTGTTTGGCCATGACGCGCGAACTTCTTGGATACCTCTCCCATCTTCCTGAACAATGGCTTCTCGCTTTTTTGGCTGGAAGTATACTCGCTGCTAATTTTTGGTTGCTTTTCGAAGGCAGTTGTCTGCTCTTAAAGCGAAATACTACTAGGTAAGTCGAACCCAGGAGACCTCTGATTCAACGAAAAGGTTCCCATGAAAAAAGTTCGGTCAAATTCGACCTGTCCTGGCATATCCGTACCCAACCAGCATGAGCATTTTCCAATTCTGCTCCAGGAATGAGTGTCCTGAGAACACCGAGATGACTAACCAGTGCAAATGTAATGTTTTCCCTTGCTTTTTCCCCACCCTTCAGAAGCCCTGCAGCGACGCGCTTCATTACGTCTAATCTATTCTCACCATTTGGAGGTTTAGTTAACCAACTACCCCTTTGAATAGAAAGCATAAGGTTCCGGTGATTTTCACTGAATTCAGCTTTGGACTTTCCCGACCAGTCTCCGGCATGTCTCTCTCGAAAATGTTTACTCGACCACAATCGGGCATTCGATTTTTCTACCAGAAAATGTGCCGTCCACAAAGCACGTTTCAGATCACTCGAAAAAATCCACTCAATCTGCCCAAATTGGCGTTGAGTTTGCTCCCAAAGAGCAGGCAGCTCGCTAAAACCCTTCTCAGACAAACCTGGATCACATTGACCTTGCCAAAGACCCCGGGCATTCCAAGAAGACTCCGCATGTCGAATGAAAAGAAATTTACTTGGGAGAACTTGACGAACTTCCTCTAGATCAGTGACCGATAACATTATGACCTCCGTAACTCCTGAAATCGGACAGAAAGCTACAGGCTATACCTAAGTGGACCAAGTCAAGTATAAACAAGGATGCGACATCCCTTTTGAAATGTTCACTCCCTCACAATTCGAGAGGAACGTAATTTTCTATTTCTTACTGTCTCATTTTTGGCCCAAATTAGAACTAAAAGCCCTTTCCAGGAGATTTCGCTCCTCACCTGTTAATCTATTAGAAAAGGTTTGAGGCATGGTCGAGACAGGCGCACTTTCACTTCTACCGGCGTGTATTACGATTCTACTGGCTTTCGCTACTAGACAGGTTATTCCTGCGCTATTTGCAGGAGTTCTAACGGGCAGCCTTGTCCTAGTTGTTTCCGGAGTTGCTTTATTGGATGCAGAGCCTGTAAGACGTTTTTTCCTTCCAGCAGTGGGATCAAATGGCTACGCACGAATTCTTCTGATCTACCTTTGGTGCCTCGGCGGTCTCATCGGCCTTTGGAAAAAAACTGGCGGTGCCTATTTTTTCGCCGAGACTATCAGTAAGCGCTTTGTTCGAACTCCAAAGGGAAGTCTACTCTTTGCCTGGTGTCTTGGCGTACTCTTTCATCAGGGTGGGACAATAAGCACAGTTTTAGCTGGTTCTACCATTAAGCCTGTGGCTGACCGACACCGAATAAGCCACGAAGAGTTGTCGTATATCGTAGACTCTACAGCTTCCCCGGTTGCCACCGTTCTGCCCTTCAACGCATGGCCTGTATACATCGCGAGTCTCGTTGTCGGAAGCATCCCTCTCCTCCAAACTGAGAGTCAGGCGGTTAGCTTTTTCTTCGCTTCCATCCCTTACAACTTTTACGGAATCTTTGCAGTACTTCTGACACTCGCGCTTGCATTAGGAGTTCGACCAATTGGACGAGGCCTTCGAAATTCTCAGGTCAGAGCACGGGAGAAAGGCCAACTTGACGCGCCCGGTGCAGACCCCATCATGCCAAAACAGTCATTAGATGATTTTTCGGGCCTAGATAACTATAAACCCAGTCTTCTCGATTTTTTTGGTCCGATCGGAGTCCTATTGTTCGTCGCAGTACTACCCCTCGTGATTTTCGGTCAAAGCTTCGTGGAACAAGCATTTTTACTCTGCGTTCTTTCCGGAATCGGAATTGCAGCCGTTAAGGGAATGGCCCTTCGAGACATTCTTGATGGATTCATCCAGGGGTGCCAGAGCATGACTATTGGAGCCATCATACTTGGATTAGCTGTAACACTTGCCACTGTTTCGAAGGAACTCGGTACTGCCGCCTTCGTTGTTGAAATCCTAGGGGACCAAGTACCAAAAGCTATTTTGCCAGGTGCACTTTGCCTTCTGTGTATGGTAATTGCATTTGCGACCGGTACATCTTGGGGAACCTATGCCGTAGTTTTCCCCATCGCCCTACCACTTGCTTTTGCGGTTTATCCTTCAACTGAATATTTACATATTTGTTTTGGTGCAGTTTTGGGCGGGGCCGTTTTCGGAGATCAATGTTCTCCGATTTCAGACACAACAATTCTCTCAAGTATGTTTACAGGGTGTGACATGATGGATCACGTTAAAACCCAAATTCCTCCAGCCTTGACTGCAGCCGGGGCAGGAATCCTAATTTCATGCACTCTCGCTAGCCTATAAAACTTCAATAGGAAGTCTCAAGTAGTCCTATGACAAGAAAGATTCTTTCCGCAAATGAGCACTTATAGCTCGAAGAGCTATACCACGATGTGATATTTGATTCTTCTCATTTTTTGAAAGCTCTGCAAAAGAACGCTCATAACCTTCCGGAACAAACAAAGGGTCGTATCCAAAACCCCTAGTTCCTGAAGCTTCTTGCAAAAGAACACCTCTACAAGTTCCTTTTTCGGTAAAGGACGGTCCATCGGGGATAGCCAACGCCGCGACGCAGACGAAGCGAGCAAGGCGTGAGACAGCACCAAGCGTCTCCAATTCTGAAAGTAGGTAAGCCGACCTTTCAAAATCGCTCAGGCCCGGGCCTCCATAGCGCGCCGACAATGGACCGGGTCGACCACCTAGAGCTAAAACCTCAAGCCCGGAATCGTCCGCGACCGAAACAAGCCCCGTCTGTCGCGCAGCGGTACGAGCCTTAATTCGAGCATTTTCGAAGTAGCTTTGACCTTCAGCCGGGAATTTAACTTGAGGATATTCATCTAAGCCAACAAAAGTACATTCTGGGGTTTCAAGGATGTTTTTGAATTCCTCTAACTTCCCAAGATTTGTTGTCGCAATCAAAACTCTATTTTCTCGAATTTTCACTCGACCGAAGCACCAGCAGAGTCAAGAACTCTTTTCTGCTCAGAGGTAATGACTTCAATTCCGACAGTCGCTAACCTGATCATTTCCTCCAGATGCGCAGAAGAGAAGGTGCGTTCCTCTCCTGTCCCCTGAACCTCGGCAAATTCACCGTTCGATGTGCCTACAACATTCATATCAACCTCTGCGCGAGAATCCTCCGCATAGCAAAGGTCTAGTATGGGCTGGTTCTTTACAACCCCTACAGAGATTGCACCAAGTCGCGAAAGAAGAACCTTCCCCCTAACAAACCCTCCTTCTTTAAGCCTACTGATAGCAAGTGCCAGAGCAACGTAAGCTCCCGAGACCGAGGCCGTACGAGTTCCTCCATCTGCCTGTAAAACGTCACAGTCCACCCATAAAGTTCTTTCGCCTAGCGCCGCTAAATCCGTCACCGAGCGCAAGCTTCTTCCAATCAATCGTTGAATTTCCTGAGTACGCCCAGAGACTTTTCCTCTCGAAGCCTCCCTATCAACACGTTGATCGGTTGAGCCGGGCAACAAGGAGTATTCGGCTGTCAGCCACCCCTTTCCGGTACCCTTTAAAAACCGCGGCACCGACTCCTCAACACAAACCGTACACAACACTCTCGTACGCCCGAACTTACAGAGAACGGAAGAAAGTGGGTTTTCAGTGAAATCTAATTCAAAGCTAAAGGCACGCAGCTCATCGGCCAGTCGTCCGTCCATACGCGTCATAAATACGATTCTCCCCTTAACGAGTCCCTAGAATTTTCCAGTTTTCCTTGCCGGATAACGTAGCTCCACACGAACTTTTCATGCATATTAAAGGTGCATTACACGAACGTCAGGGCCGGATGCTAAAAAGCATCGAAAAATCCAGGACCCCCTACTCAAAACCTATGGATCATCGATATCTAGAACTATTGCAGGTTAGATGAAATGCAACGGGCAAAACAGCCTACGAATCTAAGAGACTCTCTCAGAAGGGCCGGAGTCACAACGGTGGCCCTCTTCGCAACCCTTTGTACTCTTTCACTTGACAGTAGATTCTCTATTGCGGAGGAAAGCGACCTCCCTGCAGTTGCCCGAGCACATTTTTCAGCTGAAGGAAGAGCACAAGGCGGGGGAACCTGCTTTTTTATTCCAGTGAGCCCAAAGGACTTCCCAGTTGCGGTTTGCACAGCCCATGCATTCAACTTTGCCGAACTCGCCCTTAGTGAAACTGTAGAATTCCGTTTGGGGTTTTCAAAGGAACTTATCTCCAATTCAACAAAATTTTTTTCTCGAGCAGGAAGATCCTTCACTCTACCCGATTCGAGCTTACTCAACGACCTCATGATATTTAAACTAAAGACCGCACCGTCTAACGGAATTAAAATACTACAAGCTTCACTGGACCCCCCAAAAATTGGTGACAAAGTGACAATACTCGGAGTTCCGTTTAACAAAAGAGTAAATCAAGCTGAATTAAATGGAGCGATTACTCTATCGGAATCGTCTAAGATCGAAGTAAAACTTGAAAAAATTTCTGATCTTCGTGGCTGGGGAGGAGGCCCCGCTTTAAACAAGAACGGTCGAGTCGTAGGCTTTTTACAGGCTGCATTAAAGAAAACGGTTTTTCTCACACCAATTGCAGCTGTCCAGGATCGTGTCAGAACTCCAATTTCGGGCCCAGAGAGTAATTTCTCTTCATTATCAAGACAAGAACACCAACCGCAAGAAGAAGAGCAGTCTACTGCACCTCCAAGCATCAATTCATTGCCGGCTTCAGGCAAGATATCTCTTAGTGGACCGGAAGCAGAGGACCCGAGCATTGAGAAACTTGCAATAATCCTGGACGTGGAGCACCCACACGATCAATCGATTGCCAATAAGCCTACTGGAGTATTCATTGCTGGAAAAGCACACGCCCATTCCGGAAAGCTCCGCCTTTTTGACGTTATTTTTGTGATAGAC
>DKAI01000012.1:15356-15577 GCA_002450755.1 Deltaproteobacteria bacterium UBA6930 | reverse complement strand
GCTATGGCGACTCTGGATATGATTCAACTTTGTGGTGGTCACCCGGCCAACTTCCTTGATGCTGGAGGAACTGCAGATACAGAAAAGGTAAAGCAAGCGTTCAAGCTGATCCTCGCTGACGAAAATGTTAAAGCGATTCTCGTGAATATTTTTGGCGGGATCGTGCGCTGTGACATGATTGCTGAAGGCGTTATTGCTGCTGCGAAGGACATGGGTCTTAC
>DKAI01000012.1:0-14988 GCA_002450755.1 Deltaproteobacteria bacterium UBA6930 | reverse complement strand
GAGGAATCTGGATTAAATATAACGCCGGCAGAGACGCTTCAAGAAGCGGGCGAAAGAGCTGTAGCGGCAGCCAAGGGAGTTGTTTGACGTGGCCATATTATGTGACAAAGAAACTAAGCTTCTTGTTCAGGGCATGGGAAGGATGGGGCAGTTTCACGCGAAACTCTCCCTGGAATACGGGACAAAGGTGGTTGGTGGAGTGCATCCCGGAAAGGGTGGAAAAGAGATCGACGGTATTCCGGTCTTTGACACCGTAAGCGATGCAGTTCGTCATACGGGTGCTAATTCTTCGGTGATTTTCGTTCCGCCTCCCGGAGCCGCAGATGCAATTTTGGAAGCCGCTAGTGCCGGTATCGATCTTACGGCTTGCATAACGGAAGGTATTCCTTCAGCGGACATGGCTCGCGCCAAGCGCGCTATTCACGGATCGGGGATGAGACTGATCGGTCCGAATTGCCCAGGGGTCGTCACCCCTGAGCAATGTAGGATCGGAATAATGCCCGCGCAGATTACTCGGCCAGGTCATGTGGGGGTTATTTCTCGTTCAGGGACATTGACGTATGAAGCGGTTGATCAGCTTTCACGTCTCGGAATTGGACAGTCGACATGCCTCGGCATAGGAGGAGATCCTGTGATAGGGACCACTTTCGTAGACGCATTGGCTTTATTTGAGGAAGATCCACAAACGAAGGCGGTCGTCATGATTGGGGAAATTGGCGGCAACGCCGAAGAAACAGCAGCGGAGTTCATTGCGTCGGATATGTCCAAGCCAGTAGTGGCCTTTATTGCAGGGCAAAATGCTCCACCTGGCAAAAGGATGGGGCATGCGGGTGCGATAATCGCGGGAGGTAAAGGAAAGGCATCTGACAAAATTGCTGCGTTGGAATCTGCCGGTGTAGCCGTTTCTCGCTCTCCTGCAGACATAGGCGAAACTCTCGCTCAACATGCTTCTGGGGTTGTTTAAAGGTTTCTATTGCTACCTTTGCGGCGATTTCACTTCGCGGCTTGGCGAGTTCGATCGAGATTCAACTGCTGACCGATGACGGGAAGATCACGAGTATTTTCAGCAGAGTCTGGATTTGCTTCATCAACGAAAAGTTGCCAGGGCGAGATTCACCGTTGGCGGGAGAAATTAAAATAAGCTTTGAATGACAACGCCAGAAAAGACCCCGATTCCTACTCAATCGGAAACTATTTGAAAAGGCAAAGGGAGCTCAGGGGCATACCGCTGAAAGATATTGCCAAAGTAACTCATCTTCCGTTGCGCTCGTTGGAAAAATTGGAGACCGGGGCATTTGATCACGATCGGTCCGGCTTTGCGAGAGGCTTTGTTAGGACATATGCGGAGGCGGTAGGCCTTGACCCCGATGAGGCGGTCACGCGTATGTTAGTTGAACTGAAGGTGCCAAAGGAAAGTCCCCTTGGACGGTCTCGGGTTCGTCTTCTTATGTTCTTGGGAGCATTCTTTGTAGTTGTATCGACAGTTTTTCTTCTAAGTCGTTTTTCACAAACTTTCTTTAAAGGCTCTTCGGACCTTGATGTTTCGGTGTGGAGAGCAGACCCTATCAGAGAGCTTGCGGATCGATTGCAGAGGCCCATGTCGCCCGAGTTGAAGGAGACCGAGAATTCTTCAACTACCGACTCTGACCGCCAATGAGCTCTGGCTTCACTTTGTAAATTCCATAAGCTTTGTAGCCAGAACGAAAATTGAGAGATGTTATGACGAATAACACAGAGGCTCTAGTGCTTCGGTTTGTGGATTACGGTGAATCAGATCGAATTGTGCATCTCCTTACCCCAGACCGCGGACGGGTTGCTGCAATTGCCAAAGGAGCGAGGCGAAGTCAAAAGCGTTTTCCCGGTACTCTCGATATTTTTAATCACCTTAAAATTCAGCTTAACAGACGTAGTAGTTCCGGAATGCAACGCCTGGAGGGAGCAAAGCTGTTGAATTTATTCCCACCCGTCCGTCGAGACCTCGGTTGTTTCGGTTTAGCTTGCTACCTTATTGAGATGCTTGATAGAGCGGCTCCAGAGGGAGGCGGAGCAAGAGACCATGAGAGACTGTTTGATTTTGCTCTGGATGCACTGTCATCTCTCGTGGCGGGTCGTGTTGATAGGAGCTTAAGGGTTTTATATGAGCTACGGGCTTTGGCTTGCCTGGGATTTAAGCCCGAACTCGACTCCTGTGTTCGGTGTGGAGTCCCCGAGTGTGGTCAGCTTTCACCCTATTTTTTGGTTTCTGAGGGAGGGACTTTGTGCGCACCTTGTCGGCGCCCTCAAGATGCTGCCACCGCTTTAAGCCGTGGCACCGTACGGATGCTTTCGCGATCCCTTACGATGCCGATTGGATCGCTCAGTCGGCTATCCATGGGAGGTAAGATGTTGGAGGAAGCTGATAGGGCCATCCGGAATTTTCAGCGCTTCTACCTTGGCCTTGAGCTTAGAAGTCAACAATTTGTGGATCGCCTTTCATGAAGAAAAGAATTGGTTCATAGATTGACATGTAGGTGAGGTCAGGAGACACTTCTCCGCCATCTCACAACGGGAGACGTTTATGTCGGACGCCATGGCGTCGAAAAAAGAGCTTCAAATGGAGGAACTTGTATCACTTTGCGTGAGGCGGGGGTTCATTTTTCAGTCAAGCGAGATCTACGGGGGTATTAACGGTTTCTGGGATTACGGTCCTCTTGGTGTTGAGCTCAAAAACAACTTGAAGAGTGCATGGTGGAACCGTGTCGTACGTCAAAGAGATGATGTGGAGGGGCTTGATAGTTCTATCGTCGCTCATCCACGTACTTGGGAGGCTTCCGGTCATGTGGCGCATTTCACGGACCCTATGGTTGATTGTAAGAAATGCAAACGACGCTTCAGGGCCGACCAATTACCCTCCGGATCATGTCCGGCGAGTTCCAAGGGCGATTCGGACCGAAATTGTGACTTCACCATTCCTAGAAACTTTAACTTAATGCTCCAGACTCAAATTGGAGCCTCTGAAGATGCAGCGGCGGCGGCCTATCTACGACCTGAGACCTGCCAATCCATTTTTACTGACTTTAGAAGAGTTAAAGAGGTTGCCCGACAAAAAATTCCCTTTGGGATTGCGCAGATAGGCAAAGCGTTCCGTAACGAGATTAATCCAAGGAATTTTAATTTTCGCTCCAGGGAATTTGAACAGGCCGAACTAGAGTTTTTTGTCCGGATCGAGGAACGCGAAGAATGGTTTGCCTATTGGCTTGAGGAACGATTGAAGTTTCACCGATCACTGGGATTCAAAGAGTCCAACCTTAGGACGCGACCGCATGCCGAAGATGAACTCGCACATTACGCTAAGGCGGCAGCCGACGTAGAATTTTTATTTCCTTTTGGATGGCAAGAGATTGAAGGTGTTCATGATCGGGGTACTTGGGATTTAGATAGACATACAGAATTCTCCGGAAAAGATCTTTCTATTACAGATGAAGCAACAAAGGAGAGGTTTGTGCCTTCAGTGATCGAAACTTCTGTCGGTATTGATAGAACAACTCTGGCTCTTTTGGCTAATGGGTATGAGGATGAACTTCTAGCGAATGGCGAAAGTCGAGTAGTGATGCATATTGCTCCGCATCTAGCGCCCTACACGGCGGCTGTTTTGCCGCTTTCAAAGAAAGTTGCCGAACCGGCTGAGCGAGTGGTCGAGAAGTTGCGTCGTAATTGGAATGTGTTTTTTGATGTTTCAGGAAATATTGGTCGAAGATATCGAAGGCAGGACGAAATAGGGACACCCTATTGTTTAACTTATGACTTTGATTCTCAAGAAGACGAAAAAATAACAATTCGTGATCGCGACACTATGGAGCAAGAAAGAGTGCCCATTGATTCTATATCAATGGTTTTAAATGACAGATTGTCTACCGATTTGACTTGAGGTGAAGGGATTGGATATCGAAAAGTACCTAAAAACATTTTTGATAAGATGGTTCTTTGAAATGACGAGGCGCGCCGGGTTGTCTTTGTTGCTGATAGGTGTGTGCACGTCCCTCGGATGTGCGTGGAGGCCCTCGTTTCCAGATCTCTCGGACTTAAAACTACCCAAAATGCCGACAATAAAACTTCCGAAATTGCCCGATTTAAATCCATTTAACGATAATGTGGACGGTCCCCAGCCGGACGAAACCCTTGGCGTTACAACTATTGCGGGCTCTAGTGATGTCGGAGAGTTCCACCTACGGGCGTCCTCTTTTTATGAGTCTCTTCGCAATCGACGCTTCAACAGTATCCTTACCTATCAGGACGAGTCTTTGCGTGAATATTTTAGAGATGCCGACGATTTTGACACGTATTATGCGGACTTGACGTACTCTCTACAGTCAGCGTACATCTCTAAAACTCGACCCTTAAATCTCAAGGTCCAGGAATTTTCGCAGGAGGAAGTCGGTGTCGCCGCCGTGGAAATCCTTTTTATTGGAGATGATTCTAGGGCCCTCAGACCCGGAGAAACGGATTTCGTAAGAATTGATCGCTGGGAACGTCACGATGGACAATGGTGGCTGGTACCAGGAAAGGTATGAGTTTTTTACTTGTGTCGACTGTGCGCAAGAGAACTGTCTAAAATGACTCCTCTGTCCTCTTTATTTAGCAGTAGTTGGAAGACCTTTGAATAATAACAGTGAAATGAGTGAAGCGACTCTTCCTTCGCGTGAGGAGTTAGCTGGTTGCGTGATAGAGATCCTCCATCGGGGTAAGAGTCGTAACCCTGATGTGTTTCTAATAGAAGTCGATAGACAACGTTTCGTATTAAAAGATTTTTCGCCACGCGGCACCTTTGTTAGGAATATTTTAGGTCCGTGGCTCGTTGATCGCGAAGTTCGTGCGTATAAGGCATTAAGCGAGCATCCCTTTGTTCCCCGCTATCTGGGACGATTGGATAAAATGGCATTTGCTCTGGAATACAGGCCGGGAGAAAGAATGTCTCGTTCCCTAAAAGGGCGAGTATCATCAGATTTTCTCTCGACACTTCGACAAGCTATCGACGATATGCATCGCCTAGGAGTGGTCCATTTGGATCTTCGACATCGCAGTAACGTGCTTGTTGGAGAGGATGGTCAGCCAGTTTTAATTGATTTTGCTTCTGCAATTTGTGGAGACCCTTTCGGCATTTTCGGCAAGTTGGTTTTGCGGAACCTAGCGCGATTAGATCAAAGGGCCTTTGAGAAGTGGCGAGTTCGCCTGTCATAGGGGCCGAGGGATTCTAAAATCGATGGGTCTAAGGACTTGGTTTACTCGAAACGCTTTTCTCCGGTGAGATCTGTAAATTTTCAATGTAGTATCGAAATGTTTCCAAAGTAAGGCGGGCGTCGGCCATAGCTCTGTGTGGTACCGAGCCATCGGAGAGCCCGGCTACAGTGGAAGAACGCCTAAGGGATAATGCTTTTACGTTTTTTCCAGCGATAAGGCAATAGCTATAAAACAGGGTCGCTAGGTCGAGTGTGTGATAATCGAACGGAAAATCGATGTGAGTATTTTTGTAGGCTCGTTCCAGAAACTGTACGTCCATTCGAACGTTTTGGCCGGCAGGGACCACAGTCTGATTCTCAGGACAAAGTGAAGAGAATTCGTTCAAGGCTTGCGGGAGCGCGACCGACTCAGTTCGCCAGATTTCGGGGTCGTAGCCCGAAATTTTTGCAGCCTCCTTTGTAATCCGTTCTTCTCGAGCTGAAACCTTCCATTCAGCTTGGGCAAATTCGACAAGGCGCTCATCGGTCATTATCACTGCAATTTCAGTAATATCGTGGAGTTCTGGATCAAGTCCTCCAAACTCACAGTCCAGGAAAGCAAAGGCAAATGTGGCCACGTTCTCTCTCTCTCTCTCTCTCTACGTCTCGTCAACCTGTGATGGGTCGAACGAGGTTCGATTCTTACTGCTGCAGCTCGTGAGCCAATGGCGCTCCCAACGGGAGTCGAACCCGTGTTTCAGCCTTGAGAGGGCCGCGTCCTAGGCCACTAGACGATGGGAGCGTTCGTTGGACTGGCCGGCGTACCCTAGCCCCCGTCGGTTAGCTGTCAACTCTTCGATACGGGTGGACTTTTGGCGCAGGCCTTCCAATTACGTTAGCCAATTAGCCTCAACAAAATGTTTAGTCGTGTACTCTCGCTCAACAAGGCCCTTCTCTAACTTAGCGACTCAGCCTGTAAAGAAGATGTAGCCCCGATTTTCCCTAATGCCACCCCTGTGGAGAGGGTGCATGGATCCCCGGGAAGGATTCGAACCTTCATTCGCAGGTTCAGAGCCTGCTGTCCTGCCGTTAGACGACCGGGGAATTGCGATAGGGATGGTTGTTAACGGAGCCCCGTATTTTTCACAACGCTTCGGCTTGTTTTGCTGGGGCGAATCTCCTGCGGTAAGGCCCTTGCGAGCGCTTCAGCACCTACATTGGCCTCTTGGCTCGCAAAAAAGCAGTCTCTCTCGTATTTTATTACAAAGGTCACTCATGGATATTTATCTTAACGAGATTTTCGAGAATCCGAGAAACTTCAACTTTTGCGTGGACTCTGATTGGTGGCGCGCCCGTGGGGCAGATTCTGACATGCAAAAGGCGGTACTTTCGCCTACGGATCTGAGAGTCGAAGTCTCTAGGCTGGGTTCGTCGCTATATTTGGAAGGAAGTTTTAAAGGTGTTCTGTCTCTTACGTGCAGTCGCTGTCTCGAACGCTATTGTCCCGAGTTCCGAGATCAGTTTCGGCTCGTGTTGGAACCGGCTGGAGAAAGAGTGCCAGCTGATCCGGAAGGGGCCAGGCAGCTATCGGAGAACGGGTTATACCTAAGTGAAGAACTTGAATTTGGGTGGTTTAGTGGCCAGGAGCTGACACTGGACGATTTTTTTGCTGAATTGTTGATGTTAGCCGTTCCTGTCCAACCGGTCTGTAAGGGCGATTGTTTGGGTCTTTGCCCGAGTTGCGGCGTAAATCGCAACGAATCGGCATGCGATTGTCGGAAGGAATCGGCCAATCGACCATTTGAAATTTTAGCGGGTTTTAAGGAAAGACTAACTCGCAGAGAGGACTAGGCTTGTGATAGCACCAAAACGTAGAACGTCTCGCTCCCGGCGAGATAAACGTCGTAGCCACGATGCTTTAAAGGCTCCCGCTCGAGGGGTTTGCCCGAACTGTAGTGCGCCGAAGGCTCCCCATCGCGTTTGCAGTAACTGCGGCATGTATCGCGACCGCACTGTCCTTGAGACCGAGGAGGAATAACTTCGGTGGATGCTTTGCTTTTCCCTGGTCAGGGCTCTCAGCGGATCGGGATGGGTCGGGATGTTTATGAAGTTTCGGCAAAAGCGAGAGAAGTCTTTGAGCGGGCTGATCAAGCAATCGGCTTCCCTCTGAGGGAACTGTGTTTTGATGGTGATGAAGAAACTCTTCGAGCCACCGCGAATCAGCAGCCAGCTATCCTGACAACAACGATTGCAATGCTTGAGGCTTTGAGAGAGAGGCTTGACTTAGCTCCCAAATTCTTAGTGGGCCATAGCCTTGGCGAGTACAGCGCACTAGTTGCTGCGGGTGCTCTTGACCTTGAGGACGCAGTGCGACTTGTTCGTGCAAGGGGGCAATTTATGCAAGAGGCGGCCGCGGACGGGGTGGGAGCGATGGCTGCGATTCTAGGTTGCACCGCCCAAAAGGTTGAACAGGTTTGTGAGATTGTTACAGATTCCGGTAAGGGCCTTGTGCAGCCAGCTAATTACAATGCTCCAAGTCAGACAGTCGTTGCCGGTAATAGTGACGCCGTAAAACTAGCGTGTGAAGAAGCCCTGCGTGTTGGAGCCAAAAAAGCTATGACCTTGGCAGTCTCCGCACCGTTCCACTGTCTTCTTATGGAACCTGCGGCTGAACGTCTAGAAAAATTGCTTGTGGAAATTCCATGGAGGACTCCAAGAGTACCTGTGATAAGTAATGTCACTGCCGAGCCCTACGGAACCCCAGAAGAAATCGCCCCGCTTCTGAAATCTCAGGTAACGAAGCCTGTACGGTTTACTCAGAGTGTTGAATTTCTTGTGTCAGCTGGAGCGCGTGGTGTGCTCGAGATTGGACCAGGAGAAGTTCTTTCTGCATTAATTCCCAGAATTAATCGTCGGATGGTTAGACGATCGATTAATAACCTCGAGACACTCGAGAGCGCATGCGATTTTATTAAGAGTAAGGAAAACTAGATTTATTAGTGTTGTGGCTTTCTTGGCTGCAGGAGGTTTAAATGGACTTAGAAAAGCAGATTGGCGAAATAATAATTGAACAACTTGGCGTTTCTAAGGAAGAAATAGTGCCCGAAGCATCGTTTGTAGATGATCTCGGGGCAGATTCTCTTGACATAGTTGAACTCGTGATGGCAATGGAAGAAGAATTTGACGTAGAGATATCAGATGACGATGCCGAAAAAATCCAGACTATCGGGGCTGCCCTTTCTTATCTAAAGAAAAAACTTGCGAGCTGACTTTACCTTTGTCGGCCGGGCGACTGTTGTTACAGGCATTGGGGGGGATGACGCCATTAGGATCTCCAGCTTTCGAAAGTTGGAGATCGTTGTTTACTAGGTGGGTAGCCAGATTTGGTTCTTTTAGATTTAGGACTCTTTCAGAGGAGAATGGATGGCTGATCTAATTGCTCTAGGTAATGATCATCGCGGCTTTGAGCTTAAGAGGTTTTTATCTGATAAGTTGACGTCCTTTGGGTATGAGGTCATGGATTTCGGAACGGACAATTCCACTCCTGTCGACTACCCCGACTATTCGGCTCCAGCGGCTCACGCGGTATCGACGGGTCTGGCTCATCGAGGTGTAGTCATTTGCGGTTCGGGTTTGGGGGTTAGCTATACGGCCAACCGTTTTTCAGGAGTGCGAGCGGCGCTAGTGCACGACGAACTTGCTGCAGCTCTATCTCGAAAGCATAACGATTCGAATATACTGGCATTTTCAGCAGATAGTCAGGATCCAGAAGAGGCCTGGGTCATTTTGCATACTTGGCTCGAAACTTCGTTTGAAGGCGGACGCCATGAGGGCAGAGTTGCGAAAGTTGACTCAGTAACTCCCGGTGCCGGAGGAGCCGACCTCCAACGAGAAGATCCGAAAGTTGCGAGCCTCTTGCGTAAAGAAGCGAAACGCCAGGCGCTGAACCTCGAACTCATCGCCTCGGAAAATTTTGTTTCCGAGGCGGTTCTGGAAGCGACCGGTTCCGTAGCTACAAATAAGTATGCTGAGGGCTATCCAGGCAAAAGGTACTACGGGGGTTGCGATATCGTCGATCAAATTGAGACAATTGCGATTGAGCGGGCTAAAAGCCTTTTTGGAGCTCAATTCGCAAATGTTCAACCTCATTCGGGTTCCCAAGCCAATGAGGCGGTGTACCGCGCCAGCATAAACATTGGAGACACGATCCTAGCGATGGACTTAGACCATGGTGGACACTTGACCCATGGGAGCCCAGTAAATTTTTCGGGTCAGCTCTATAACGTAATTTCCTACGGTGTCAGAGAGGACACGGAACAAATTGATTATGACAAGGTGAGACGATTGGCAAAGGAATATCGTCCGAAATTAATTCAATGTGGGACTACTGCGTATTCCCGTACTCTTGATTTCGATGCTTTTAGAAGTATTGCAGATGAAGTTGGAGCCTTGCTTTTTGCGGATATTGCTCATATTGCGGGACTCGTTGCAACCGGCGAACACCCAACTCCTGTTGGAAAAGCACATATTGTAACTACAACAACACATAAGACATTACGAGGCCCACGAGGTGGTCTGATTCTAACCAATGACTCTGAACACGCGAAGGCCATAAATCGCGCAGTTTTCCCAGGTGGACAAGGAGGTCCCTTAGTCCACGTTATTGCCGGAAAGGCTGTAGCGTTTCGTGAGGCAGCGCATCCAAATTTTAAAAAGTACTCCAGGAAGGTCGTTGAGAATGCAAAAGCTCTTGCTTCTGCTCTTTCATCACGAGACATACGGATAGTATCGGGAGGAACAGATACTCATCTCTTTATGATTTCACTTGTTGAAAGAGAAGTTACAGGAAAGAAAGGCCAGGCCTCCTTAGAGAGGGCGGGGATTACCGCAAATAAGAATATGGTCCCCTTTGATCCTCGGAAACCAATGGTGACGTCGGGTGTTCGCTTTGGTACTCCGGCGGTTACCACTAGGGGGATGGGGAAAGTTGAAATGGAGGAGATTGCGGAATGTATCTACGAGGTTCTCCAGGCTCCTGATGATGATGAGAAACTTCAGTTAATTAGAATGCGTGTTGAGAATTTATGTCGACGATTCCCTCTCTACGCGAATCGTTGGCAAGAATTGGACTAGAAAGTGCGTTGCCCATTTTGCTCTGAAGTCGTCGATAGAGTGATTGATTCACGGAGTGCCCGAGATCACAGAGAGATCCGCCGCCGCCGCGAGTGCCTAGAATGCGGCCGCCGCTTCACTACACGCGAAAAAATGGAAGAAATACTCCCCAAGATAGTTAAGAGAGATAAGCGAAGAGAGGAGTATGATCGATTAAAGATTGAACACAGTCTACAAAAAGCCTGTGCGAAACGTCCCGTAAGTGAGGATGAGCTCCAGCTGCTCGTAGATAACGTTGAGCACGCACTTCAGGAAGTTTCAGAGGCAGAAATTTCGACTGACTTCGTTGGTTTAAAGGCTCTAGAGGGACTGGTTCTTTTGGATAAGTTAGCTGCCGCGCGTTTTGCCTCAGTATTTAGGAGTTTTGAAAGTGCAGAAGATTACGAAGAATTTTTTGCTTCCTTACAGAAGAAAGATTGAGTAAACGGTGCAAGTTGAAGCTGCAATGCGTTTGGCCTTGTTAGCCGCTGCTGGTGCAAGAGGGAAAGTGTTTCCTAACCCAGCAGTTGGAGCGGTAATATATCGCGGAAATGAAGTTCTTGGTAAAGGTCGCACCCAGCCCCCACCAGGGGACCATGCCGAAGTCCAAGCCATTCGACATGCAATTAGAACTCACGGATCTCATGTTCTTAGGGGTGCGTCGATGGCAGTTACTATGGAACCGTGCAGTTTTACTGGGAGAACGGGCCCGTGCACCGACGCGATCTGCTCGGCGGGCTTGAGTTCGGTTGCTGTCGGTTCCCTTGATCCCCATCCAAGAGTTTCGGGAAGAGGACTAAAAAAGCTGCGGGACATGGGCCTGGAGGTTCGCGAAGGAGTACTTGAAAGCAGGTGTCGTGAGCACCATAGAGGATTTGTAAAGGTTCAGAAATCAGGACGCCCTTTTGTTTCCCTCAAACTGGCGACAACGATGGATGGGCGAATTGCTACCTGTTCAGGAGAATCGCGCTGGATCACAGGAGAAAAAGCACGGAGCAAGGTTCATGCTTTGAGAGGTAGGGCGGATGCAATCGGAGTGGGCTCGGTTACTGCTCGTCTAGATGATCCGGAGTTATCTGTCCGTCGCGGAGATAAAGTGCTGCGCCGACCAATCCGTCTGGTTTTTGATTCGAAGCTCTCTCTCCCATTCGGAAACAAACTAGTTCAAGAGTTTCCTGAAAGTACTTGGGTGATTTGTGGCCACAGAGCGAACCGAGACGACCAGGAACGTTTTCTGTCTCAGGGGGTAAGGGTAATTCGGTCCCGAAAGAACGCCGGTCATCTTGATCTTTGCAAGGCCTTGGAATCCGTCGCTGAATTGGGCTTGACTGAAATTTTTATTGAGGGGGGAGGGGGCTTGGCCGCGGCACTCCTAAAGCGCGGCTTGGTGGATGAAGTCCACTGGTTTGCTGCTCCTTCAATAATTGGGTCGGATGGACGTGCCTCAATCGGCAATATGGGTATTAAACGGTTAGCAGATTCTCTTGAGTTAGAGATTGTCGATGTTCGAAGAGTGGGGTCAGACTTGTATACACGAGCGGTTCTTAACTGATTTGACTAAAATTTTCGAGGAGCGTGATATTTCTAAATGAACTTATACCCATCCAATTTTGACGCCACAGGCCTTAGGTTCGCAATAGTGGTCGCTCGTTTCAATCACATGGTATCGTCGAGGTTGCTCAAGAGTGCTTTGGCTGAATTAACGAGCCGAGGTAGCGAATCGGTTGATGTAGCTTGGGTGCCTGGTGCTTATGAGATTCCTCAAGCAGCTCGGGTTGCAGCTGGATCAGGTCGATATGACGCTGTGATTACTCTTGGTGCAGTGATACGCGGTGGTACCCCACATTTCGATTATGTCTGTAGGGCGGTGACAGATGGAGTGAGGGACGTAATCCGTGACACGGGAGTCCCCGTGTCATTTGGGGTTTTGACGACTGATGATTCCTATCAGGCGCTCTCAAGAACCGGCGGAGACGACGGAGATAAGGGGCAAGAGGTCGCACTGGCGGCAATTGAAATGGCTCGCCTAATACCTCGACTTGCTGAGCCTCCGGAATGACAACAATGCAGATGGCGAAGGAAAGTTGAGTTTTCTATGAGCCGAGGGGGAGTCTCTCGTCAGCGTACACGAGGAGCGGCGCTGCAGGTTTTATTTGCTCTAGATGTCAGAAAGTCTCTTCTTAAAGATGAGGGCGATTCGTCTATTTTATTAAGTCACGAAACAATGTTCACTAGGCTTGTCGAGGAAGTGATCAGTAATGCAACAGATCACATGGAAATTCCTCAGGCTAGCATTTTGTTTCTTCGCGAATTGGTTGACGGAGTTTACGGATCGATTGATATCGTTGATGGAAAAATAGGCGAATGGGCTCAAAATTGGAGACTTGAAAGGATGTCGGTCGTGGACCGCAACATTCTCCGAATAGCAGTTTGGGAGATAATCGAAGGTACAACTCCACCAGCGGTTGCGATCGATGAGGCAGTCGAGTTGGCCAGAAGGTTTGGAGGTGACCGATCTCCAGCCTTCATCAACGGAATCCTTGACTCGGTTGCGAATGAGGCGCAGGGTCGCTAGAGAAGGTTTTCAATCGGAGCTGTCCCTTTGACTAAAATATCTTTTAGCGTCAATTCGGAACATGCAGAAATAGTCGCAGCAGAGGCTCTTATAGCACCCTGGTTTTCCGATGATCGGCCGCTTCGAGGCGGTGCGGGCAGGGTTGATTGGAGAATGTGCGAGTTTTTTTCTAAGCTTGTCGATCGTTCGAGTGTGACTGACGATCCGGGAAGTCTCTTTCTGCTTCGAACAGACGAGAGAGTGCGGGCAACATCGGTGCTTCTGGTGGCGATTGGAAGGAGAACCGATGTTAACCCCGGAGCAGTGGAAGAGCGCCTTATACACGCTTTTTCGAGTGCTCTGACACTTGGGAGTAGACAAATTGCGATTTGTCTCCGAACGATCAAGGAGTCAGTGAGCGATTTTTCTGTTTCAAGCTTTCTGGCCGGGTTATTGCCTGTAGTGAAGACGTTAGAGCTGGAATCGATGCGATGTAGTCTTCTTGTTGACTCGCAGGACCTCAGCAGTATTAGAAAGGACATTTCTCTCGTCGCGGCGAGGAGTCCAGACCTTTTTCCTGGTCCTTGAGGAATCGAAGGGTAACCCCTTTGCACGTGATTAAAAAAGTTAGCGGGCTGGATCAATGAAGATTCGCCTAGTTAGTCAAAGTGCTCAGTTTCTGAGTTTCGGTCTGTTTTTCATGACGGGAAAGAATAAATGTGGACTGGTTTTGACCCTAACCCCCTTCGCCGGTTGTCCACAAAGGATTCTAGCTTGTTTCACGGATAGGGTTGGCTGTTACCGATGAGCATATCGCACGACTCCAAGGTTGGAGCCTTGTGGTATATAATTTCCATAATGAATAATACGAAAGTTCAGTTACCGTTGTTTTCTCGCCAAACGCTTGTGATCTCGTTAGCTCTCTCGGTCTGCCTTTTGGGCTTGGGCTGCGGCTATCGGTTCGTGCGATACGCCGATTCGAACGGTGAAATTCAAAAGATAGCGATTATAGGGATCGCCAATGAGACCTTTGAGCCGGGTGTCGATCACCTGATGACGGAGGCTCTCAATAGAGAATTTCGGAGACGCAAGGCACTAGTGGTGGTTTCGAATCCTCAAGATGCTGATCTTGTTCTTGGCGGTGAGATTAATCGTTTGGAAACAGATAGCTTATCATTTACATCGATCTCATTCGCGGTCGAGTATCAGATCAGGATGCGTCTTGCCCTAGATCTCAAGGATAAAAATGGAAGACGGGTTCCAATCGATGACCATGCGCTTAGAGCGACCGAAATTTACTTGGCAAGTGCTGATATAGAGATAACTCGAAAGAATCGACAGGAAGCGATCCGAAAAGTAACTTTTCTGTTGGCGAGCAGAATCCACGATGCTTTGTTTGAACGAATGCCTCAATGACCGGCTTGTTCGAAGAAGTCCCATGTTTTCTTTATAGAGCGGAGTCTGTTTTTTGACGCCACAAGAGTTGGAGGAGGAACTCGGTGCTCGTAAAATTAGGCCAGCGTACCTAATAGGCGGTATCGAGGGTCTTCTGCGCGAAGACTGTCGCGGAGCTCTTAGAAGAGCAGTCCTTGGGGATAAATTCGATGCTTTCCAATGCGATTTTATCGATGGATCGACCGCAACACCCTCGGCTATTTTGGATGCGACTAAGGTGATCTCAATGCTCGGCGAACGGCGCTATGTAGAGCTACGTCTGCCCGCGACAGGAAAGCGTGAGAAACTTTTTCAATCAATTCAGCAAGTGGTGGTGGAACAGTCCAACTCGTCGAAAGATTTTACATGCGTTTTTGCTGTTATCGCTGATAAGGTTGATGCGCGCGCCTCTTGGGTAAAATCGTTTAAAAATCCTGCTGTATTTGTTCGATGTGATCCTTTGAAGGCACGCTCTGCCCTGACATCTTTTGTGCGTGGAGAGGCTAAACGGCGAAATATTGTTCTGGGAACTGGTGTCGTGGAATCTCTTTTGGAGCGTGCGGGCACGGATCTGCTCGTATTACGAGGTGAAATAGAGAAACTCGCGTTACTGGCTGGGGAGAAAGCCAGGATCACGGAATCTCATGTTAGGGA
>DKAI01000097.1:1018-9476 GCA_002450755.1 Deltaproteobacteria bacterium UBA6930 | reverse complement strand
CCTGATGATGCGGCTGCTGAGGAACGGTTTAAAGAAGCATCCGAGGCCTATTCAGTCTTGTCGGACCAAGAAAAGCGCCAAACATACGATCAGTTCGGACATGAGGGGTTCGGAGCAGGTGGCCAGGGCTTCCCCGGAGGGGACCCCTCTGGCTTTGGTGATCTTTTTGGTGATCTCTTCGGAGATCTTTTTGGGGCACCAGGCGGAGCACGTGGCGGACCCGGTAGAGGCCGTCGTGGGGCCGATTTGAGGTACAACCTCGAGATCCAGTTGAATGATGTATTCGATGGGTTAGAACAAAATCTGATTATACCCAAGACAGTGACCTGTGAGACATGTGGAGGAGTGGGCTCAGCACCTGGTACAAAGCCCGAGCAATGCAGACATTGTGGAGGAAGTGGTCAAGCAATCCACCAGCAAGGCCTGTTTCGAATTAGTCGCCCCTGTGATGTTTGTCGAGGCGAAGGCTTCTTAGTCCGCGATCCCTGTAGCAAATGCAGAGGGGAGGGACGCACGGAAGGCCAGAAGAACTTAAATGTTCGAATACCGGCTGGCGTAGAGGACGGGATGCGATTGAGAGTTGCCGGGGAAGGAGAGGCAGGCTTGGCAGGTGGTAAGCCGGGAGATTTATATGTAGTGATTTCAGTTGCGAAGCACCCGGTCTTTGAACGTGAAGGTCCAAACCTCAATTGCGAAGTTCCTATCACTTTCACACAAGCTGCTCTTGGAAGCGACGTCGACGTTCCCACACTTTCCGGCAAGGTAAATTTAAAGATTCCAGAGGGCACTCAGTCGGGAAAAACTTTAAGGCTTCGTGGCAAAGGGCTGCCCAGCTTAAGGGGAAGCAAAAAAGGAGATCAGTTTGTTCGGATTTTCGTGGAAGTCCCAACAAAACTTAGTTCCAAGCAAAGGAAGATCTTGCAGCAGTTTGCAGATGAGACTAATGAGGATGTTTCTCCGGTGACAAAAGGTTTTATTGAAAAGCTAAGGAATCTTTTCGAGTGAGATATAAAAGTCGCGATTCTGATGGTGCTTGACCGGTACCTGCTCCATTTTTTATGCGTTTGCAGTTGCTTATTTTTGAGTAGCTGTGCTGTAGATTCGTCTAGTACTCGTCTGGGGAAGAGGTCGTCCCCCGCAGTCGCTCTGCAAAGTGAACGAGGCGAGATCCTGAAGCGGGAAAAGATAACGATTCTTGATGCTCTTAAGCAACCTGTTCCGACTTCGGGATTGCTGGAAAGAGTATTAAGGTTTTCTGAGCGGTGTTTTGAATGGGGTGACTACGATTCGGCCCTAGAGGTTCTTGTTCTTGTTCTAGAGGTTACTTCGGATGAACCTCGTATCGCTAAAATCCGGTTGCTCATGTCTCGCGCCTACAAATTAAAAGGTTCGATTGAAGATGCGAGAGCAATCCTCATCGCTGCGCCACTTGAGAATCTTCCTTGGCTGACTCGTGAGACAATTTATCTTCGTTTGGCTGAACTGGACGCTTTGCGGGGAAACTCATCGGAGCAACTAGGTTGGCTCTTAGAACTTAGAAAGAGTGAGGCTGCAAGAGGGGGGGAGAGTACCGAAAAGTTATTTGAAGAGTTTTTTCGAGGTTTGCCAGACGAGAAACTAGATGTACTAAGGGCAGAGATTGAGAGACACGCCTTTCTCAAGGTGCAGTTCTTAATGCGCAGAGCTGAGCTAGCTATCGAGTATGGTAATGAGACTTTAGCCAGTTCTTTACTCGAGGAAGCGGGAGTGCTTGCTGCGAGCGTCCGAGAGAAAGAACGGCACAAGTATCTTTCGACCCTTTTTTCACAAAGCTTCTTCGCTAAAGAGGGAGTTCTTGGTCTTCCATCGATAAGCTCTATAAAGTTTGATCTGCCCAAGGGGTACCAAAAGGAAGAAGGACGTATTGGTGTTTTGCTTCCGCTTACCGGCCCCTATTCAGATGTAGGAGAGCAATGTCTCGAAGGCATTCTCTTGGCGGCTTCCGTTTTTAATGCACCTATTAACGATGTTAAGAGCGGGGTCGAATTAGTAGTACGAGATACTGCAGGCGATCCTGCCAGGGTGGAAGAAGCTCTCGAAAGTTTCTCGACCCTTAATGTATCTGCCGTGATAGGACCAGTTCTTGGGCTTGAGTCCATAGAAGCAGCAAAGCATTCAACAAATTTCAGGTTCCCCTTGTTAACTCTCTCGCGAAGAGAAGATCTGGCAAAGCTGGGCAGGAATATATATCGCTTCGGTTTAACTGCGCGTGCCGAAATTGAAATCTTGGTAGATTATGTCGTCGAAATTCTGGAAGTTCGTAAGATTGGCCTGCTCTACCCGCGCGACTCATTCGGAAGGAAGGTGCGGTCTTTGTTTTGGGATGAGGTCGAGAAGCGCGGCGGCGAAATTGTAGCCGTCGCTGGTTACGAGGCCGGTGACACTGATTTTTCGGGCGCCGTTCGAGATTTGGTTGGATATAGGCTCTTGCCTCCGGAAGTGCGTGAGACACTCAAGAAGCGCGAGGGTTTATTAAGTGAGGCGAAAAGAAAAGTACCCGAAGAGGCGAAAGAGCTACGCAAAAAAGCTACGGATCTTCTCGCGCCTGATGGTTCGGTTCTCCCGCCAATTGTCCAATTCCAAGCTCTTTTTATTCCCGATACGTATGAGAGTGTGGCCCTGATTGCACCTCAATTGGCGTTCCATGGAATTAAAGGCGTACGTCTTTTAGGTCTGTCAGATTGGAATCATCCGGACTTGGTTACTGTAGGCGGTAAATACGTTGACGGTGCTGTTTTTACTTCCAACTATTTTGGCGAAAGTGGTCACCCTGTACTGAGGAGCTTCGCGGAGAACTATCGAGAAGTTTTTGGCCATGAGGCTGGTCCGTTCGCGGCAGAGGCTTTTGACGTCACACGCCTTTTGATACAAGCGTTACAAAGTAGGCCAGAGGATGTTTCCGGCCAGCTTCGATCCATGGCTACAACGGGTGGAGTCTCTGGGGTCGTGAAAATGGGTATCGACCGTAATACCTTGAAACGGCCTCATTTGTTAGGGATTCATCGCGGAAGAATGGTCTCTATTGATGAAGAAGGGTTTGTTCCTTTTCTGAAGGTTCGCACCTCCGAATATGACCGCCCAAGAACAACTTTGCCTAACGAAGTTTTTCCATCGCGAAGTTTGCAACCTTAGAAAGTTTCAAGGTTTTGGATAGCTTCTCGGCTCTAGGCTTGTTCGGTAACTAGTAACGGGTTTCGCTAGAATTTAGAGATGCACGTTAGCGATCTGGGTGAATTTAAGTTAATCGAATCAATTTCTCGAATGACAAACAATGAAGGAGACTTGGTATCCCTTGGAATTGGGGATGACGCGGCAGTTCTGCGGATTTCTGAAGGAAGAGAATTTGTTATTAGCGTAGACGCTTTTTTCGAGGGAGTACATTTTCAGTTGGACCGCGAAAGTCCGCGAAGAATCGGCTCGAGAGCACTTCTTGCGTCTTTGTCAGACCTCTCTGCAATGGGTGCTGAACCGATTGCGGCGACATTGTCTGCTGGCTTCCCTCGGTACTTCAATGTTAAAACCGCAAGGTCCTTGGCGAGGGGTGTTGTTGAGGCCGGCAAGGTGAATGAATGTCCGCTTGTGGGGGGAAATCTTTCCCGAGCGAAACAAGTTTCCTTAACGGTGACCGTTGTTGGTAGCGTTGAAAAGGACCAGAGCCTTCGCCGAGATCGTGCGCGTGTTGGGCACCGAATCTTTGTTACGGGACGTCTCGGCGAAATGGCGCTTGCTCGGGGACGGCAGGCTGCCGGGGCTGGTCGTAAGTTACCCTTACCATCGCCCAGGTGGCGCGCTGGAAGCACACTTTCACGAACCCCTGGAGTTGGTGCCTGTATTGACCTGTCGGACGGTTTGATAGCAGATCTTGAACATGTTCTTCGTGCCTCAAAAGTGGGAGCAGAATTGGATTGGGACTCGCTTCCTCGATCTCCTCGATTTGAAAGTAGGTGTCAAAAGGCGCAGCTTGCCCCCGCCTCTCTTCTTTTGGCCGGAGGGGAGGACTATGAACTGCTTTTTACGGGAGGTGGGGATTTCCCAAGTTCAACAGAACTTACAGCTCTGCTGAAGGTTCCTGTTGCGGAAATAGGGAAAGTGGTGGAAAGGGGCCTTAAATGGACGGACGGGGTCTCTAGGCCTACTTCTGGCTGGCGGCACTTTTAGCATCGCACCATTTCTTGAGCTTACTAGCGTCGAGATAGCTAGCAATTGGGGTATAAAGCCTCCGTAGATTCCTTCGGGGCGCGCTTATCACCTATGTTTTACTACGTAATCCTTGACGGTCCAGCGAGCCGTTTCTAAATTCATGTCGCATCCCCAAGGCCTCCATAGGAGCGACAATGGGTGACATACCCAACGCTGTAGTAAAAAGACTTGTAGCGAAGCACGGGGACGGACTGCGTGTATCAGGTTCGGCAATTGACCGAGCTGTCGATGCCGCAGAAAGCTATCTCGCTCGTTTAGCGCGAGAAGCCCATGCCTCAGCGATTGCGGACAAGCGCAAGACAATCATGGACGCAGATATAGATCGCGCGCGGGAAAAAATCGGTTAGCCGACAACAAAAAATGCGACAGTGTTGAGACTAGAACACTTGACTTTCGTTTGATGTTCGCCATTTTCGAGTAGAACTTCTCGGAAGGTTGTAAATTGTCTCTCACTCGCAGACAGCGCGAAATATACGATTATGTTCGAGACTTCGTTTCAGAGCAAGGCTACTCCCCTAGCCTTAAGGAGATTGGGACTCACTTCGGCTTATCCTCCGTGGCAACTGTTCATAAACATGTACATCACTTAGTAGCGAAAGGTTTTCTTCAGAAATCTTGGAATCATTCTCGATCCGTTGAGCCCACGAGTCAGGGAGAGGGGAATTCGGTGGATCTTCCTCTTTTAGGGGTTGTTGCTGCGGGGTCGCCAATCGAGGCTATAGAAATCCAAGAAAGAATTTCAGTACCGACGGAAATGGTCAGGAGAGTTTCAGAAACGTTTGTTCTTGAAGTGCGCGGGAACTCGATGATCGAGGAGCATATTCAAAATGGAGATTACGTAGTAGTCGAAGGAACCAATCAAGCTCGCAATGGGCAGACAGTTGTGGCGTTAGTGAAGGGGACGGACGCTACTCTCAAAAGGTTCTATAAAAAGGGCTCGACTGTAACTCTTGAACCAGCCAATCGTAGACTGAGGCCGATTCGACTACATGCATCGGAGGTCTCGATTCGAGGAATAGTTCGAGGCCTACTGCGTCGCTATTAGATTCCGCGAGCTAATATTCTTCCCTCGCGGTAGGCTGAATATAAGAAAACGGTAGGTCTAAGGTGGATTCGACAAATCTTGAAAACTGCATAACGGATATTCTACGTTCGCTAGGAGAGGACCCAGAGCGGGACGGTCTTCGACGGACACCAAATCGAGTGGCGAAATCTCTTCAGTTTCTAACCCAGGGGTATGGCCAGGATCCGACAGATATTCTCAACAACGCTCTTTTTGAAGTGTCTTATGACGAGATGGTCCTGGTTAAGGATATCGACTTCTACAGCCTTTGTGAGCATCATATGCTTCCGTTCTTTGGTCGAGTGCACGTGGCCTACATTCCGAATGGCAAAGTGGTTGGCTTGTCGAAGATTCCCAGGCTAGTGGAGATGTTCTCGCGAAGGCTACAGGTACAAGAGCGACTTACGATGCAAATTGCAGAGACGCTGGAGGAAGTTTTGGATCCCCGAGGAGTGGCCGTGGTCGTAGAGTCAATTCATCTCTGCATGATGATGAGGGGAATCGAACAACAGAACGCCTTTGCGATTACCAGCTCTATGAGAGGCGCTTTTCAAGAAGATCCTAAAACACGTTCAGAATTCACCGAGCTTATCCGGCACCGAAAAGAAGCCTTTGCTTAGCCTTCGGCAAGACGACGCTTCGCGTTATAAGAGATTCGTCCGGTATCAGGTAGCCGATCGGGCCCTATCAGGCTGATTTCTAAGTACAATTCGGAATCGATTCTTTTTAATTTTTTTCTAAAATTAGTAGCTATATGTGTGGAAGTGGGCTACGAGACGAACAACCCCCTGTTGTATGTGCTCTTCCCTGTGGTTGCAGGCCTTTTGTGGACTTAGCAAAAGGAGCAGTAAGCCTAGGGAAAGTCGAAGAAAGTCGGCTGAGCATGGAAACACAAATTTTCTGAGGCGCTGCTGATGCGGCGCGTCGAGTGGTGGTCCCGCAACGGTCAGCACCGCAGAGAAGCAAAGGGAGTGGGAAGGGCCGGCAAAGCTTAAAGGCCGGATTGTTACGAGCCCAGGACAATGGTCGAGCAAAAAACCGCGAAATGTTCGCGGCCCCCCAAAAGACACTACGACTCAAATAAAAATTTTTGGGTCGGCAATAACTGATCGGTGTTTAGGTTTCGAGCTTTTTGTTGGCTCGGAAGCGGTCGGTGGTATAGAGGCATAAAGTGAGTTCGAAAAAGACGGTATCGGGAAACGAGAATGAGGTTAAAGCTTTGAAGGACCAAAAGGCGATAGAAAAGGGCAGTGTCGAGATAGGCACAGAGTCCGATAGTCAGGTTGCAACAACGGTAGCTAAAGTTCAGGTTGCTAAGACTGTTGCCAAGGTATCGAAGGGCCTGAGCGTTGATCCGAAAAGACTTAACACCGCAGGAGAGGCAGAAAGATCGAGCGATCGGGGCTCCCTTGTCTCATACTTTCGTGATATTGCTGAAATCCCGACACTTACTAAAGAAGAAGAAGTTCTCCTTGCGAAAGAAATTGAGGCTGCAACTTTAGAGTTCCGCGAAGGCATGATCAGTATTCCGTGGACTGCGCTAGAGACGATCCGAATCTGGAACCACTTGCGGTCGGAGAATCGCGCGACGGGAAAGATGTGCGAGGCTTTTGGTAGTGGCTCACCGGAAGGGGAGGATCTTGGGGCTTTGGTCGATAAGGTCCTTGGGAAAATCGAAGCCGCCTTGCGAGAACGCAAAGTGTTTATCGAAAAGTCCGAGATCGAATCCGTCACTCGTTCCGAGAAGAGAATAGTCCGACTGCTTCGGGAGGCGGAGCTTTCGATGCAGCATTTCGGAAGGCTTCGAAATGAACTCCTCGACCAGCGTAAGGGAATAAAACGTAAGTTAAGAATGGTAACCAAGCTCAACAACTCGCTTCGCGCGGCGCGTACGGAAGAGGTCAAGGAGCGGAAAGATGCTGATTTAAGGCGTCTTCAAGAGGAATTAGAAGCTAAGGGAGTAGATCTTGGTCTGAGCTGTAGAGAATTCCTCGACCGCATGGGAAAAGTTGAAGATTCCTTCGAACGCCTCTCACAGGTTAAGAACGTTTTCGTACAGCACAATCTCAAGCTGGTGGTAGCTATTGCCAAAGATTTTAGGAATATGGGTATTGCTTTTCAGGATCTTATTCAAGAGGGAAACATAGGGTTGATACGGGCAGTGGAGAAGTTCGAATATCAAAGGGGACATAAATTCTCTACTTATGCAGTTTGGTGGATTAGGCAAGCCTTGATCAGAGCAATTCAAAATCATTCGAGGACCATCCGTATCCCTAGTCACGTGCACGACACATTGCTCAAATATTATCGTGCGTATAACGCACTTGAGAAAAAGCTAGGAAGAGACCCCACCACATTAGAAATTTCTAAACATATGGGCATTGAAGAGGAAAGAGCCGAACAACTTCAACGAATGGTCCGCGAGCCGGTCAGCTTGGAAAAAGATGTTCCCGGCACCGATTCGAAGAAAGTGAAAGACATAGTTGCAGACCAGAATCCAGTTTCGCCGGTCAATGAGTTGGACCATTCTCGACTGGAGATGGCTTCGGACGATTCGATTGGTGAATTGTGCGAGCGAGAGAGAAATATTTTGCGATGGCGTTTCGGGCTAAAAGGAGAGCGAGAGCATACGCTGGAAGAAATCGGAGGAAAGCTGGGGCTTTCACGAGAGCGGGTTCGGCAACTGGAAGCCCGTGCTCTGTCTAAATTAAGAAACTCTGAATTTAGCGAACGCCTCGAGGCTTTTGTCTTGAATCCAGAGGCGTCGGAGGCCTGAGAGTTTTTGGAACGGAATTCTCTTTCTAGGAGTGCTACTCACGGATTGAGGACTGCTGGGCTGACGAAGAGGTTTCCTTCGTCTTGCAGCGATGACCGAAGGTTATAAACCCAGGTAGATTCCAAGAGGGCCCGTCGGTCTCCTAAAAGGCGATTGGCAGCTTCGTCGAGACTGTTCTCTAGACTGGCGATTTCCGGTGCTCTCCGATCTAGAATTTCGACGAGTATCCTTTCGTCTCCAATCTTGAAGATCCGTTCAATGTTTCCGATCAAGTCATTCGTGAAAATTGTCTCAGTGATTTCAGTCGCCAGATCAAGTCCATCGATAGAGCTACCCCGCCTTAAAGAGTCAGGGCGTTCAAGCGTAAGACCTTTTTCTCG
>DKAI01000097.1:0-623 GCA_002450755.1 Deltaproteobacteria bacterium UBA6930 | reverse complement strand
AGTAATTTAGCGTTTTCCATTTTCAGCAGCTCTAAACCCAGAACAGTTTGAGCCTCCTTCAGGGGGATTACCCGGGCGGGCGTTCTACTATCAACACGGATCAAGTGTAATCCGTAAGAGGTCTCAATTTGCTTACTGACCATGCCAACTTCTAAATCAAAGGCGACTTCTGCAAATTCGGGCAACATCCCCTTGCGTCCGAAGGTTCCAAGGAATCCGCCCTGGTCTTTCGTACCTTGGTCCATGGAAACGTCTTTTGCAACTTGCTCGAAACTTTCACCCGAAAGAATACGTTCCGCTGCCTTTTGAATCGTCTCTCTACTTTGGGTTTGGTCGGGATCAGAAATATCGTTTTTAGCGATTAAAATGTGTCGGAGTGCGACTTCTTCAGGTCGGTTGAATTCACTGTGTCGTTCCTCGTATGCCGCTGCTATTTGGTCCGTCTCTTTCTCAACGAAATCGGCAATTTCAACATCGTTGAAATGGAGAACGTCTGCAAGGTCTTTGGGGTTAAACCCAACCCAAGCTATATCGACTTCTTCCTGGGCGTAGACCAGAGACGCTATGGCCTCTTGCCTAGTAACGGATGCAGTCTGTCTTATCAGCCGAGAGAGCTTTGACGT
>DKAI01000149.1 GCA_002450755.1 Deltaproteobacteria bacterium UBA6930 | reverse complement strand
CAATCGCTAAAGCCTTCAGATCCATGTCGTGAACGGTTCCCCAAAAAGGTTCATTGTTGTTGTATGTATCCCAATCCAAAATGAAGGCGTCGTAAGGATCCATGCCAGCGTATTGAGGAACTTCACCGTGAAGCATAATCCCACCTGGAGCTAACAAACGTCGGCATTCGTTAACAATATTTCGTATCGCCTTGGTTGATGTCTCGTGGAAGAGAATATGGGAAACTATGAGATCAAACGTTTCATCCTCAAAATCTAAATCTTCCGCATTTTGCTGAGAAAAATGAATAGGTCTACCTAATGATTCCGCACGAAAGTGCGCATGGCGTAACATAGGCGCGGCTACGTCCACCCCAAACACTTCCGCTTCTGGAAAAAGATCCTTGTAAGGGATGGTGCTATGGCCCACTGAACACCCTAGATCAAGTATCCGGCGTGGCGATAATTCAGGCCAATCTTTTTTAATATGAGCCGCAAGGCTGGCGCCAATATCATCGTTGAAAGGCCCCATCCGACCCATCGCATACAAATAAACCGCTCGATCATAAATCGCACCTGCAGCTACATCGTCGCTAGTCAACTCCGTGTGATACCCGCCGGGTTGACAGTGTATGTCAACTGCAGTGTGATACTTAGGCACTTCGAGGTCTTCGTCTAAGCGAAGACTGCCTCCAGCGCCTCTACTCGACTCTCTCGCCGCCCCAACGAGCTCGGGAAGTTGACGCTCCACGGAACTCGCAACCGACTCCCACATCATTTCCTGACTTGTCCTCAATAATCCACTCCAAAACTGATAGTAAGACTCTTCGGCCATCTTAGGACGGACTTCATGACGGCTTCGCGGATCTCGACCTTCCTCATTAACAAAATTCGGCTTGACTTTCCTTTCATACACATCCCGATTTCGCGGGGCAATCTGCGTTGCGATATGCAGTTTGAGGCTCTTCACAAACTCCTGACGCGAGAATTCGTCATGACTCGCGTCAGGAAGAGCCTCGTGTGTAAATTGCTTACTCGAATCTACTCGCAATGATTGGTCCGATAAATTTTGTTGCAGCGAATCAATAGACTGACTCATGATCTACACCTCCAATAAATGCTTCCAAAACGATAGCACTCAAGGCACTCTATCGATAACGATTGAAACGATTTAAATTTCGCCATGGACAACTTTTCAGGAGCCTCAATGAGAGAACTAATTTCAGGTTTACTTTCGATTCTAATTATGCCCCTGGCAACGCTTTCAGGAATCATCTGTCTTGCAGTTGGGTTGTCAGCTGCCCCAGTTGAAGAGCAAACGCATCAACCTACGAAACTGGACCAGAGCTCTTTTGAAAGCGAGTCGCCTCAAAAGTGGTTTCCTTCAAGATTTGGAGAAAATGACACACTTGGTGCAATCAATCTGCTCTCCCCTGAAAAAGTCCTGGAAGCCGTGCGTCTCGTTACTTCCGGTAAAACTTATGCTTTAGGAATTCCCACAGGGCCTAATACCCCAGCATATCCGGGTAGAAGCTACCGCATTATTACAATGGCCAGCGGAAACGGCTCTGGAGAACATTGGGGTACAAATCAAATGAGCGGGATGGACGATGCGATTTTCTCTCATATGGGAATAGGTTCCCAACTTGATGGCTTAGGTCACGTTGGAATCGCGGCGAAGTATTACAACGGTACAGAGGCCCGAGATTTTTTTGGCCCTGCGGGCATAAAGAAGTTCAGCACACATGAAATACCACCCATTGTCTCTCGTGGCGTCTTGTTAGACTTAACGACACTCACCAAGGAAGCATTTCTTGATGCAGGAACGCAAATTGGTCCTGCAGAAATCCAATTTGCGCTGAGAAAGCAAAATCTTGAGATTAAGAAGGGAGACGTCGTTCTTTTGCACACGGGATGGAGCTCTATTGCAGAAAATGAACCGGAAAGATTCATGAAGGGCGAGCCCGGACTAACAGTTGCAGGTGCAAAATACCTAGCTTCCAAAAACGTCGTAGCTGTAGGAGCAGATACGTGGGGAGTTGAAGTGATTCCCTTCGAAAATCCCGACCGAATTTTTGAAGTTCACCAAACTCTCCTCGCGAAAAATGGAGTCTACATCTTAGAGAATATGCATACGGCAGATTTAGCTAGGGATCAGGTCAGCGAATTCCTGTTCGTCTTAGGACAGCCTAGGTTTGTTGGCACCGTACAAGTTGTTGTAAATCCAGTTGCAATAAGGTAGCCGTATCCAGTCGCATCAGGGACGGACCCGGACAAGCCTTTGCTCAAAAGACTTTCGATCGGTGTAGCGGCTAACCTCAATAAAGTGGGAAACTCCAAGCTCTTCAAAAGCCTGAAGTCTCTCGCAAGACTCTGCCCTATCGCTAGGGAGCGACCCCATAAAGACAATCTTTGGCACAGGCCGGTTAGCTTCCTCAGCCAGGCCTACGAGCGACTGTACCTCTTTTTCCAATTCGTCGGGCTCGAGCCTTATCGGCATCCATCCGTCACCATATCGAACGGCCCTTCTTTTTGCCGCGAGCCCCATCCCCCCAACGTAAATGGGCGGTCGAGGAGGTCTCGGTCGAAATAAAATTTTCTGGCCATTGATCTCTACACAGTCGTCGGGAGCGTTAAAGCATTTAAGCATTACCTCTAACGTGTCATTAGTTATTTCTCCGCGCTTTTCCCTCTCTATACCAAGAGCTCTAAACTCCTCTTTCATCCAACCAGCACCTACTCCCAAATGGAACCTTCCTTCCGATAATTCCTGGATCGTCGCGACCCACTTAGCCGTAGGTAAGGGTGGCCTGTACGGGAGAACGAGAACAGAAATCCCAAATTCAATTTTTGATGTTGTTGCAGCGAGGAACATAGAAGCCGCCAAGGGATCCAGATAACGTCCCTCAGAGCCCTCTGCATCATCCGGAGGAATTGCGATATGGTCGACTACCCAGACATGGTCTAGACCAGCCTCCTCAGCCATCGTCGCGCATTCCAATAGCGACTCTTTGCTGGATTCAGGTCCCATATTTCTTAGAGTTACACCGACCTTCAATTAGTCCTCCATTAAAACTTTCCCTTTAATGATGCGCGCAGGTGTCGAACTTAACCGGGGATTGCTTTCAAAGAAATACTCCCGTTGCAATACGAGCCTCGACTTCCTATGCCCGTTTACTTCTTTACGAAAGCCCCCTTGAAGAATATCCCATGAAAAATGGTACCATCCGCAAATGTTAGACTTCCTAAACCGTGTTCCTTCCCAGAC
>DKAI01000078.1:8013-8426 GCA_002450755.1 Deltaproteobacteria bacterium UBA6930 | reverse complement strand
CTTCCATACCTTTTGGAGAGAAAACGAAAGCTAGGCTCGAGCTGTTGTCTATCGCTGTCCTATAAAAACTTATATTTCACGAAATATTCTTAGTAACAACTAAAATTTTGGGGTTAAGGACTAGTCTCGCATTGGGGAACCGCTAGCCTCGCCGGTTCCGTGCCCATAGAAAACAAAAACTCTGAATCAAGACGAAACGTCGCAATTATTGCCCACGTCGACCATGGGAAAACAACATTGGTAGATGGCTTGTTGAGGCAAACGGGGCTTTTTAGGAGCGGACAGGAAATAGCAGAACGAGTGATGGACTCCGGTGATCTCGAAAGAGAGCGAGGAATTACTATCCTATCCAAAAGCACCCAAATTGAGTATGAAGGGACACATATATCCCTGGTGGACACGCCCGGACACGC
>DKAI01000078.1:0-7652 GCA_002450755.1 Deltaproteobacteria bacterium UBA6930 | reverse complement strand
GATGCGGTTGAAGGAGTTATGCCTCAAACGCGGTTTGTAGTGGCAAAAGCTCTTGAGCATGGCCTTAGACCTATCCTAGTCATAAATAAAATTGATCGCCCTGAACAACGAGCAAACGAAGTTCTCGATGAGGTATTCGATCTTCTGGTCGAGCTCGGTGCAAGCGATCACCAGCTCGACTTTCCAGTCGTTTATGCATCTGGTGCAAATGGATACGCGAGTCTAGAGGCAACAACGCCGGGTGAAGACTTACGACCACTTCTCAAAACCTTAATTCGAGAGACCCCCCCTCCCCCATGCGATCCAGAGGGACCTTTGCAGTTCCAGGCAGTCACTTTGGGATGGGATACCTTCTTGGGACGCCTTGTAATTGGAAGAGTCGAACGGGGCAAGCTTACGAGAGGAGAAGTTGTAACTCGAGTGACGAGGACTGGAAAGAATGAACCTTTTCGGATAACAAAACTCTTCGGAACAGAAGGATTAAGCCGAATCGAACGCGAGTCTGCTCGCGCCGGGGAGATAGTGATCCTTGCTGGAATCGATTCAATCGAGGTAGGCGATACGATCTGCGCAAAAGATTTCCTTGATCCGCTTCCAAGAATAGAGATAGATCCACCGACAATCCGAATAGCATTTTCTGCAAACTCTTCTCCTTTTGCTGGAAAAGAGGGGCAATTCCTTACCAGCCGACAGATCGGCGATCGCCTAGACCGAGAGGCGTTAAGCAACGTCTCAATACAGATAGAGCACACCGCCAACTTGGATCAGTTCCAAGTCGCTGCTCGAGGAGAGCTTCAACTTGCGATTCTCATGGAAACGATGCGTCGAGAGGGTTATGAATTCAGCGTTTCGCGACCTGAAATTATCGAGAGGGAGATCGATGGGAAAATTTGCGAGCCCGTTGAGGACGTAGTTGCTGAAGTTCCAGAAACCCTGTCGGGTGTGGTACTCGACAAACTCTCAGGTCGACGCGGCGTGTTGAAATCCATGAACACTAGGGACTCACGAACACAACTAACCTTCGTAGTCCCAAGCCGAGGATTATTCGGCTACCGAGGAGTTTTTCTTTCCGACACCCGCGGCGAAGGGCTCCTCTATCGAACCGTTCGCGGATACGAGCCGATCTCGGCCCCCCCTCCTCGTCGTCAACTGGGGGCATTGGTTGCAACAGACACCGGGCAAGCGACGCCCTATGCCATCTTCAACATCCAGGAACGAGCCACACTCTTTGTGCCTCCTGGAGAAAACATCTACAAAGGCCAGATTGTTGGTGAAAATTCGCGAGTCGGCGACATGAATGTCAATTTAATTAAGGCCAAGAAATTAACAAATATAAGAGCAGCCGGGAAAGACGATAATACTCTTATCACTCCACATCGGTCGGTAACTCTCGAGAGGGCCTTAGAATGGCTGGAAGACGACGAGCTTCTTGAGGTCACCCCAAAATCTATAAGATTGAGAAAAAAAATTATTAATTCCGATCGTAGAAAAGGTTAGGGCTAGCAAGCAATCGAATCAAAGCACCTCCGAAACAGGTGGACCCTTTAACTCCACTACATTTCCATCAGGGTCATTTATATACAGAGAGGACCCAAAACCTCTTGCTCCATACCGAACCGCTACCTTCCCAACAGTAACTCCATTCTTCTCAAGATAGTCACGCATTTCCTGCTCCTCGAATGTTTCCAACTCTAGAGCGAAGTGATCAATATTTTTCCTTTCACCAATAGATTGAGCAGAAGATTGCCCCAACGATCCTTTGCGATCGATGATATCTACGATGCTAGAACCTGCTCGCAGCTGAATTAAACCATAAGAGTCAAGTCGCCTTTCTTCCATAAGACCTAAAATATCGCAGTAAAACTCGAGGGATTTAATAATGTCCGATGAAATAACTACGACATGGTCAAGACAACGCACCTGAATAGGATTCTTTTTAACCATGTTCAACACTCTTCTTTCAAAAGGCTATTAATCCGATCAAACCCGCAACCCTTTAAAAACGTTACAAAGATGGCTCAATTGCACCAAGTCTCAAAAGAACCGTCTATTTAGCTCTACGAGGCATAAGGTCTGTAATCGATCCATGAAATAGTTCAGCAGAGAGCCCAATAGATTCCGAAAGAGTCGGATGAGGATGAATGGTGAGTGCTAAATCTTCTGCATCTGCTCCCATTTCCATTGCAAGCACGCATTCACCGATTAACTCTCCGGCACCAACACCCACAATTGCGGCGCCAAGAAGACGTCCGCTCTTTTCATCAAAAATAAGTTTTGTCGTACCCTCCGAGCGACCGCTCCCTAATGCCCGGCCACTTGCCGCCCAGGGAAATTTTTCCACCCTTATAGATATCCCTTGCTCTTCGGCGTCTTTCTCGTTGAGTCCAACCCAAGCTACTTCCGGATCGGTATACGCCACAGAAGGTACTGCCTGCGGCAGGAAACCACCGAATTTCCCGGCAACGAGTTCAGCTACTACCTTGCCCTGGTGAGTCGCCTTATGTGCAAGCATAGGGCCCTTCACTACATCCCCTATCGCGAAAATATGAGGGACATTCGATCGCAATTTTTCATCAACTGGAACAAAGCCCTTCTCATCAACTAAAATTCCAGCGTTCTCCGCTCCGAAACTATCGCCGTTAGGATGACGGCCCACTGCAATTAACGCTTTGTCGAACATTGCATCATCAGGGCACTCAGCACCATTAAGGAAGACGCGCAAACCCGTAGTTTCAGGTTCTATCCTATCTAATCGAGTGCCTGTCCATATAGCGTCATATCGCTCCCGGAGAAGCTTCTCCATCGGCCGCACAACATCTCTATCGACACCAATCAGGAGTTCTTCTGTTAGTTCAACTACGGAAACCTTAGAGCCCAGTGCATGAAATACAGCGGCCATCTCTAATCCAATCACGCCGCCTCCAACAACCAGAAGTCGATCAGGAATATCAGAAAGTTCCAACGCACCAGTTGAATCAATTATTCGAGGATCTTCATAGGGGAGTCCCGGTATACCAATTACGCTCGAACCTACTGCTATCACGGCATGCGAAAAAGTTAAAAGCGAAACTTCCCCGTCCGAATCAACAGAAATCTGATTCGGACTTTTCAATTCACCATTTCCGTGATGGATCTCGACTTTCCGTTTTCTCGCCAAACCTGAAAGCCCTTTCGCCAGTCGTGAAACTACTTCCTCCTTATGACCCCTAAGAGCGTCTAGATCTATAACTGGATCTCCAAAGCAAATACCTCTATCAGATACTGCCTTTGCTTCAGTAATAACTTCCGCTACGTGGAGCAATGCCTTCGACGGAATGCAGCCAAAATTTAAGCAGACTCCGCCTAGGGAATGCTCTCGCTCCACCAAAGCAACGCGCAAGCCCAGGTCAGCCGCCCTAAAAGCTGCCGCATAACCTCCCGGGCCTCCGCCTAAAACTATAAGGTCATAGTTAAACGAACCCGGAGCTATGTCCCCTTCAGACGAAGTATTTTCATTCTTCACACGAGTGACATCCTCAATGGTACCGGCACTTTCGTGTTCAAGTGTCTCAACTCGCACAAGCAGGTCTCCCGTGTTTACCTGATCGCCAAGATTCACCGAGACTTCACTAATCGAACCCGAAAAGGGCGAGGGAATCTCCATTGTTGCCTTTTCGCTCTCCAAGGTCACCAAAGAAGTTTCGACCTCTACATGATCTCCCACCGAAATAAGAATCTCTATTATTTCGACTTCTTCAAATTCGCCCAAGTCGGGGACCACGACATCTAAAACCGGCATGATGATTCCTAAAGCAAAAGGTTTCGCAAATCTTCAAGAAGATCAGCAAAGGATCTGGTTATTCGTGCAGCATACGCTCCATCAATAACCCTATGATCGTAGGACAGGGATATCGGCAACATCAGTCGCGGTTTAAACTGGCCATCTAGGTATACGGGCCGCATTTCAGCCCGAGAAACCCCAAGAATCGCAACCTCCGGGGAATTAACGATAGGAGTAAACCCTATCCCACCTATTCCTCCCAGACTAGAAATGCTGAAGCATCCTCCTGAGAGATCACTCGGACTCAGTTTGCGTGACCGAGCTCTTTCGCTCACCTCCGAGAGTTCCGACGATAGCTCCCAGAGTCCTTTTTGATCAACATCTCGAATAACAGGAACAACAAGCCCGTTATCAGTATCAACCGCTACTCCGATATGAAAATACTTTTTAAAGATCAGTGCCTCGTTCGACGGATCAAGAGAACTGTTCATTCTAGGAAATTTTTCTAGTACCTTCGCACTAGTCTGCAGTAAAAAAGGAAGCAGGGTGAGACGTAATCCCCGAGCTTCAGCCTCGTCTTTCTTTCTCTTTCGATACATTTCCAATTCTGTAATATCAACTTCGTCAAAATGAGTCACGTGAGGAATATCGGTCCATGACCTTTGCAAATTTCTTGCAGATACTCTTCGTATCTTATTTTCTGAAACGAGTTCTATATCTCCAAATCGACTAAAATCAACTCTGTGCTTACTATCCTGTCGTCTTGCGGATGCATGCGAAGGTTCCTCTGAGACAGCTGACTTAACATATCCCCTTACGTCTTCTTTGCGAACTCGACCTTTTCTCCCTGATCCCTTTACGAGAGAAAGGTTCACTCCTAGCTCAGCCGCCATTCGTCGTACCGAGGGACTCGCGTGAGCCTTGTTGTTTTCTGAAGAAAAGGCAGAATCCGAAAACGATACTCGAGGTTCCTCTATCGACTCGGGCTTAACAATCAGAGGCTCCGGAGAGACACTTCTTTCTCTTGGCAATTCTACGCTATCCTTTGAAAGAGAGATCGTTTCGTCTTTTGAGTCAGCTTTTACGGTCACCAAAGACGAACCCTCTGCAACACGAGCTCCCAAATGAACATGGATTTTCGTTACAGTTCCGGCGGTCGTGGCCGGTATCTCCATTGTTGCCTTTTCACTCTCAAGAGTCACTAGAGACTGATCGAGAGAGATCACCTCACCTTCAGAAACCAAAATCTCAATGACTTCCACATCATCAAAGTCGCCAATATCCGGAACAATTATTGATACTTCTTTTGGCATGATTTTTGGCCTAGGCTACAGAAGGACTTGGTCTTTTGACATTGATTTGATAACGGCGAATTGCTTCCTCTACCTTTTCCTTTCCGACCTCTCCTTCTTCCATTAAGGCGTGTAACGCGGCGAGAACAATGTAATGCCTATCGATCTCAAAAAATTCGCGTAACTTCTTCCGTGTATCGCTTCGTCCAAAACCGTCCGTGCCGAGAACTTTATAACGACGCGGAACAAGCTCCCTAATTTGTTCTGCGTAGGTACGGACCCAATCGGTTGAAGCAATTACAGGGCCCTGGCGGTGAGCCAAGCATTCTTCTACATACGATAGGCTTGCTGTCTCTTGAGGCTGCAGCATTGCTAAACGACGATGATCTCTACCTTCTCGTGCTAATTCTGTAAAGCTTGTAACACTCCAGATATCCGCGGAGACATCAAAATCCTGCTCTAACAGCTTAGCTGCCTCAATAACCTCGCGTAAGATGGCCCCGCTTCCCAAAAGCTGCACACGTCGCTCACTATCTCCACCTTCGTTTAGGAGATACATACCCTTTTTAATGCCCCTCTCAACGCCCGGGGGAAGAGGTGGATGCAAATAGTTTTCATTTGCAATAGTGATGTAATAAAAGACATTTTCATTTTCGATATACATCTTGTTTAAACCGTCTAGCAAAATTACCGCTAACTCGTAGTCGAATGTAGGGTCATATGACTTACAATTAGGAATCGTCGAGGAAAGAACATGGCTATGACCATCCTGATGCTGCAGCCCCTCACCCGCAAGTGTAGTCCTTCCTGAAGTCGCACCTAGCAGAAAGCCCCTTGCCTGACTGTCTGCAGCGGCCCAAGCAAGATCTCCTATCCTTTGAAAACCAAACATCGAATAAAAAATGTAGAAAGGCAACATAATCTTATCGTGACTTGCATATGAAGTCGCTGCTGCAATCCACGAAGCAAACGATCCTGCCTCGGTGATTCCTTCTTCGAGGATTTGTCCTTCTTTATCTTCCCGGTAATACATCACTTGATCCGCATCTACTGGATCGTAAAGTTGCCCTTTTGACGAATAAATACCCAGTGTCCTAAACAAACCTTCAATGCCAAAGGTACGCGCCTCATCGGGAACGATTGGTACTACTCTGCCTCCAACTTTCTTATCTCTCGTGAGAAAAGTCAGAAATCTAACGAACGCCATTGTTGTAGAGTACTCACGGTCGCCACTGCCTGAAGTTAGTGTCTCGAAGACGGATATTTCAGGGAATTCCAAGACCTCGCTTGTAACTTGTCGCGCCGGCAGACAACCCCCCAAAGCTTCTCGTCGTTCTCGAAGATACGACATCTCGGCGCTGTCCTCTTCGGGCTTGTAAAAAGGAGCTTTGTCCAACAGCTCGTCTGGTATTGGAATGCGATAGCGATCTCTGAATGCCTGCAATGCTTCAGTAGTAGGCTGTTTAACTTGATGAGCAATGTTGACACTCTCGCCAGCCTTGCCAAGGCCATAGCCCTTAACAGTCTTCGCCAAAATAACTGTGGGCTGTCCTTCGTGTTTAACCGCAGACGCGTACGCTGCATAAACTTTTTGAGGATCATGTCCTCCTCTATTGAGCCTCCAAATATCGTCATCCGACATGTTTGCTACGAGCTTCGTAAGTTCAGGGTATTTTCCGAAAAAATGCTCTCGAACATATGCTCCGCCTTTAGCCTTGTAGTTTTGGTAGTCACCATCGAGAGCTTCCTCCATACGCTTAAGGAGAATTCCATCTTTATCTCTGCTCAGCAAAGGGTCCCAGAGACCACCCCAAATAACTTTCAGAACGTTCCAGCCGGCCCCTCGAAACCCTCCTTCTAGCTCTTGAATAATCTTCCCATTCCCTCGAACGGGCCCGTCAAGACGCTGCAAATTGCAATTAACTACGAATATTAGATTGTCGAGTTCCTCCCTAGCTGCAAGTGAAATCGCACCAAGCGACTCTGGTTCGTCCGTCTCTCCATCTCCAAGAAAAACCCAAACCTTCCGGTCGGCAGTATCCAAAATGCCTCTATTGTGAAGATATTTCATAAAGCGAGCTTGATAGATCCCCATTAAAGGAGCTAAGCCCATCGACACTGTTGGGAATTGCCAAAAATCGGACATCAACCATGGGTGTGGATAAGAAGACAACCCATCACCATCAACCTCACGACGGAACTTCATTAGCTGAGCTTCCGTAATTCGACCTTCAAGAAATGCTCTTGAGTAAACTCCGGGAGCACTATGGCCTTGAAAGTAGACAAGATCTCCACCGTGAGTCTCTGTGGGTGCGTGAAAAAAATGGTTATATCCAACACTATATAAAGTCGCGGCCGAGGCGAAGCTGGAGATATGTCCTCCCAACTCCTTACTAGTCATATTGGCTCGCATCACCATAGCCAATGCATTCCATCGGACTATCGACCGAATCCGATGCTCTAGTCCAGGCTCGCCCGGCATACTTTCTTCGTCTTCAACGGAGATAGTATTGACGTAGGCAGTTGTCGATCTGTGAGGAAGATGTGTGCCGCTCCGACGAGCTTTATCTATTAATTCCTCTATCAGAAAATGCGCTCGT
>DKAI01000182.1 GCA_002450755.1 Deltaproteobacteria bacterium UBA6930 | reverse complement strand
CCGATTCGATCAAAAAAACGAAGACTTAGCTCGCCTTCCATCATCGATTCCATCATTTCGATTTCACCGCGTTCGGTTCTCCAGGCGAAATACTTCTCGTACTTTTCACGACTTTCCCAAGTCTCGACGACCACGAAGTTTTGACCGTCGTCAAGGTTTTTCGCGGGATAGACGTCTATACATCCATCATAGGATCGTGTGTCTGGTAAGAGACCTTTAAACGCTTCAGCTATTCCGTCTACGTGTTCCGGTTTTAAAGTAAATTCGAGTACAACAGTACATGCCATAATTTTTGGGCTCCTATTTTCAATTATTCAATTAGGGGGTCATTTTTTACTTGAAGTCGGCAAGATTTGTATAATCTGTGCCAGCAATAAACGACCTGAGCCTATCGTTACATAGGTTGGGCCAAAACTGCTTGAAAAAGATTAATTTGGTTACCTGAAATCTCGAGGCCTCACTGCCTTAAGTTCTGATAGGACGGAAATTTCGTGGGAGAATTTGGTGAACTTTTAGCATTCGGCTGGATCGGGTCCGCGATCTATTCCGCCCTCCTCGGCCAGACGAAGAATCGAAACGGATGTTTGTGGTTTCTTGTCGGCCTAGCTCTTGGCCCCATAGGGCTTCTCATAAGTGCCGTGATGCCTAAGAAACCTCCAGAGGAAGACGAGGTTGAGCAGGCCGTTGAAGTAGACGCGGCCGAGCGAGTTTCTCCTCCTCCAGAAAATGATTAACCGATAATTTCTTTTTCCTTAAGTTCCTCAAGTTCGAGTGCCGTTAGTCCAAGCTCTTGCAGCACTTCTCTCGTGTGTTCTCCTACCCCCGGCGCGTGTCGTCTGAACTCTGTAGGTGTCTCAGAAAAGCGAGCCGCCGGACGAGTTTGTCTTATGGGCCCGGCTACGGGGTGTTCGCTTTCTTCGATCAATCCGTTAGCGAGCACTTGTGGGTGCTTGAAGACTTCTCGCCGGCGGAGTACAGGGGCGCAAGGGACCGACTCTGCCTCAAGGCGGTCGAGCCAGTACCGACTCGTGTTCTCTTCGATTACTTTCGCCATAAGGGCGAGGCGTGCCTCCGCATTAGCCATTCGGTTTGATGGGGTTTGAAAACGGGGGTCGTTTAACCATTCCGGTTTCTCGAGAGCTCGTACCAGACCTTTCCACTCACTGTCCGAAACTGCCCCGGTACTTATGTAACCGTCAGTCGTCTCAAAAACGAGATCCTGAGATAACGTCACCCTCTCCCCATCGACTCCTTCCCCTCGGAAAGTGTAGCCGGCCATTCCTTCCGTCCATAGGAATGAAATCATTGCGTCAATCATCGAGAGGCGAACGTGCTGACCCTTGCCCGTTCGTTCCCTTGCAAGGAGAGCGGCGGTAATTGCTTGGGCGGAAGTCATCGCGGTAAGGTTGTCCGGGACTATTAGTCTGACCATGTGTGGCCGGTTACTCTCTCTATCGCGTTGTATATCTGCCAGACCTGAGAGTGCTTGAATTATGGGATCGTATACTCGCTTGTTGGAATACGGTCCTTGTTCGCCAAAGCCACTAATGGAGACGTAAATTAACCTGGGATTGATTGTGCGGAGAGTCTCTTCGCCAATACCCATTCTGTCTGCGACTCCTGGTCGAAAGTTCTGAAGGAAGACATCCGCCTCGAGGACCATTTTCTTTAGAATTTCGAGACCCTTCTTTTCCTTTAGGTTTAGGGCAACTGACCGCTTGTTCCTATTGGCCGTTAAAAAGGTTGCTGACGTTCCATTCCTTTTTGCTCCCAAGAAGCGGACGAGGTCCCCGGTACCGGGGACCTCAATTTTTATTACATCTGCACCCTGATCCCCCAAGAGCATGGCTCCGAGGGGACCTGAGATCATGCTTGTAGTGTCAATGATGCGGTAACCATCAAGTGGACCGGGCATGTTGCGCTCCTTTGACCGGGGGTTGGCTATTCCCGATAATGTCGTAGAACCTAAGCGCTCTCAAAGCGCCAGGTGCCTCGTTTGGTCGGTTGCTTTAAGGCCCTTCTAAGTCTTGTAAGGTACAGGCTGCGAGGCCACTCATCTACTCCGAATCTCTTGAGATGCGGGTTCTGAATTTGGCAATCCAGTATGCTGAAGTTCCACCTTGCGAGTTGCCTCGTCAAACCAACTAAGGATGCGCTTGAAGCATTTGGCTCTAGAAAAAACATAGATTCGGCGAAAAATACACCTCCTAGAGACACTCCATAAATTCCTCCAACGAGCTGATTCTCGAACCACGCCTCACAGGAGTGTGCAAAACCCAGCTCGTGCAGTCGGTTGTATGCATCAATCATTTCCGAATTAATCCATGTTCCGTCCTGTCCCGGCCTGGGTACGGTCGCACACCTGGTCACCACCGTTTTGAAATCGCGATCGAGACTTAATTGGTAGTGGTTTCCGCGGAGCCAGCGCTCTAATCGCTTTGGCACGTGCAGCTCATTTGGGGCAAATGCAGCACGTGGATTAGGGGAGAACCAGAGGATGGGGGGTTGGTCGTACCACGGGAAAAGGCCAGAGGCGTAGCCAAGGATTAGACGTTGTGGGGATAAGTCTCCGCCAACCGCGACCAGTCCGTCTTTTTCGGCATCATTGGGATCTGGGAATTGCAGTGTACTATCCAGCATGTAGATCGTCATAGCTAAAGATTACAGGGCCTTGGCGGGTTCGGTGAGGCCTTACCTTGCTATGATCGGTCTGCTCGGTTTCCCACAGATGCAATTGGTGGGGCGATAATGGGGATTAATTTTGAATTTTGAATTTTCTGAAGATCAAAAATTTGTTCAACAAACGGCCAGAGAATACTTGTCGGAGCAGGCAAGCTTGGAACTCTGCCGAACGGTCCTTGACTCCGACGAGGTCTATGCGCCCGATTTATGGAAAGGGGTCGCGGAGATGGGGTGGCTGGGAGCCGCGGTGCCTGAACAGTACGGTGGGGCTGGCTTGGGGCATCTTGAGTTGTCTCTCATTGCCGAAGAGATTGGACGCAGTCTCGCGCCAATTCCTTTTTCTTCTTCGGTTTATTTGGCGACTGAGGCACTGCTTTTGTTTGGGTCCGATGCTCAGAAAGAAAGGTATCTACCCCGGCTAGTGTCTGGGGAACTGGTAGGCGCTTTCGCTTTTTCTGAAGGGTTGGGCGAACCCGACGTCGCCGACTCAACCACTGAGTTTTCTGGTACCGAGTTGTCAGGAAAGAAATCGCCGGTTATGGATGGTGCGGCTGCGGATCTGCTTATCGTTCTTGCAAAGCAAGGAGAAATTTTATCTCTCGTTTTGGTAGAAACCGATGCTGAAGGGGTTACTCGACGGGCATTGGCGAGTCTAGATCCTAGCAGGCCACTAGCATCTTTCGAATTCGATAAGGCACCTGCGGAGATCTTGGGGGAAGCCGGTCGGGGCTCTGCGTACTCCGAGAGACTGCTCAATCGAGCGGCGGTGCTTTTGGCATTTGAACAAGTAGGCGGTGCTGACAGGGCTCTGGAGATAACGAAAGAGTTCACAATGGGCCGCTATGCCTTTGGCCGACCCGTGGCTTCTTTTCAGGTTCTAAAGCATCGTATGGTGGATTGGTACGGCGCGATAGAACTAGCCCGCTCTAATGCCTACTACGGTGCTTGGGCGCTCCATCACGATAACGAGGAGCTCGCGGTTGCCGCCTGTATAGCCCGAGTTGCTGCATGTGAAGCAATTGATTTGGCGGGTGATGAGATCATTCAGATGCACGGTGGTGTGGGTTTTACGTGGGAGTACGATTGCCACTTGTTCTACAAGCGAAGCAAACTTCTTTCACTAGGGCTTGGAAGTGCAGCTCACTGGCGGGAACTCTTGATTCAGCGGCTTGAGGCACGAAAGTTTTAAGGAGAAAGGAACGACGATGGATTTTGACGATACACCGGAAGAAGCGGATTTTCGCAAAAAAGCCCACGAATGGCTATCCAAAAACGCAGAGGTTCTTCCTCCGGATGCTACTGCTCCAATACCTCTTGGAGAGGGAGAAGACGAGGCTGACATTGCGGACTGTAAAAGGTGGCAAGCAACTAAGGCAGATGCCGGCTGGACTTGTTTGACATGGCCAAAGGAATACGGTGGCCAGGGTCTGACGTCCATGCACAATGCCATCTTCAAATCCGAAGAGGCTAAGTTTCAAGTGCCAGCTGATGTCTACACAATTGGTTTAGGTATGTTAGGGCCCACACTGATGGCTCATGGCACAGATGAGCAAAAGGCCAAGTATATTCCGCAGATGATTCGGGGTCAGGAGATCTGGTGTCAGCTTTTTAGTGAACCTTCGGCAGGTTCGGATTTAGCTGGGTTGCGTACAACAGCTGTCCGCGAAGGAGATGAGTGGGTTATAAATGGCCAGAAAATCTGGAGCACGGGCGCACATTTTTGCGACTGGGGGATGGTTGTTGCTCGAAGTGATCCGAATGCATCTAAGCATGCAGGACTGACTTACTTCATAGTTGATATGAACGCGCCAGGTGTCGAAGTCCGGCCGATTCGACAAATCAATGGTGCCAGTGGGTTTAACGAGGTGTTTTTTACCGATGCGCGTGTGCATGATGACAATCGTTTAGGAGCAGAGGGAGACGGATGGAGAGTGGCTTTGACGACTCTTATGAACGAGCGAGTAGCCATTGGTGCTGGCAGTTCTTCAGGACGTCTTGCGAGTCTCTTTGCACTAGCGCGTGAGACTCAACTAAGAGGCAGTCCCGCTATTGAAGATGGCGCTGTAAGGCAAAGGTTGGCTGACTTTTACGTTAAGTCGAAGGGGCTGGTTAATACTGGGTACCGAACGCTCTCGGCAATTTCTCGAGGTGCAACTCCTGGACCCGAAGGATCGATCGGGAAGGCGATTGGTGCACCGATGGGTCAAAAAATGGCCGCCTTCGCGATGGAACTTCAAGGTCCAATGGGTGCTGCAGTGGAAGGTGACATTGTTCCACAGGAGGCCTTTTGGCAGGATACATATTTAGGTATGCCAGGGATGCGCATCGCCGGTGGAACCGATGAGATCTTGAAAAATATCATCGCTGAACGTGTCCTTAAGCTGCCTCCAGAAATCCGGGTCGACAAAGATAAACCCTTTCGGGATGTGCCGACGGGTCCGCCTGGGAAATAAAACCCTTCGAAGGGTCTCTGAAAGGATTGAATTAAGAATGTCTTGCTATGGCAAGGTGTTAAGTCTAGTTAAATTAATTGAACTTGGACTGATTATGACGCCCTTGGTTTGTTGCTTGAGAAAATTTAGCAAGCCAGAAAGTCAGAACCAAAGTCGGCCGTTGGCTTATAAGTGATGGACTGGCTGATCCCCGCCCTTGTAATTCTGGCATGCCTGATTCTGTCAGCTTTCTTTTCGGGAAGCGAAACGGCATTAATGCGTCTCGATAGTCACGACCTTTCGCTAGATAAAGAAAAAGCTAAGGGCCCGACGGAAGTCGCGGTAAGGGACTTGTTGTCCTCAACTTCTCGCCTACTGGTAACAATCCTACTCGGCAATAATCTCGTTAATATTTTAGGTGCAGCAGCAGCATCTGCTGTTGCGATCCGGTTCTTAGGAGAGGGTACCGGTGTTATCGTCTCGACCGCAGCTATGACGATCATAGTTTTAATTTTTTGCGAAGTCTTGCCGAAAGCTTTCGCTGCTAGGCATCCTCGACGAATAGCTGCGGTTGTAGGCCTTCCCATCTACGTCCTTCATCAACTACTTCGACCCATACATCTCCTCTTCGATCGCCTGGTAGAGCCGGTTGTTCGTCGACTTGGAGGTAAGGATGTCGACCAAGTTGCCACAGCAGAGACCGTTTTGCGCTTGGCGAGAAGCTCTCGAGGCGAAGCTGCCGACGGGTCACCTCTAGCGATAATGGGATCGACTGCTGGGGCTGCAGAGATGACCGTTGCGGAAATTATGGTCCCACGAACCGAAATTTTTGCTGTTGGTCTTGGAGTGGCTCCTTCAGATCTCCTTGAACAGATTCTTGAGGAGAAATTTACCCGTATACCAGTTTTTCAAGAATCAATCGATCAAGTTGTGGGCCTGGTTCATATGAAAGATCTTGTCAGTTTTGTGCGCGATGGAGGGCGAGACTTAGGGGATATTTTGAAACCCGTTCTCCGAGTTCCAGAGCGCAAAAATATTCTTTCCCTTCTTACCGAGATGCAAAGGGCCTTTATTCACCTCGCTGTGGTAAAGGATGAGTTCGGGGTAACACAGGGGATGTTGACACAGGAAGACATCTTGGAAGAGATTGTCGGAGAGATTCGCGACGAATTTGACCGTGAAGAATTGCAAAGTATTCGGAAGCTTCCCAATGGTTCCTATCTGGCCCTAGGAAGAGTGAGAGTCCTTGATTTCGAACGCGCTACCAGCTGGACTATTCCTGCGGAGCGTGGTGATTCTTTGGCGGGTTTGGTGTTCAATTCTTTGGGCCATGCTCCCTATAGAGGAGAGATTGCTAGGCTCGAAGGGTACGAGTTGACAGTGGAAGAAGTGTCGGGGAGTCGGATTACACGAGTAAGCGTGAGTCAGCGCGATACGTCCAGAGAATAAATGACATCCCGTATTGAACAAAGTACCTATTCGGAACGTTTGCTCGAAGGTCATTTTCTTAGAAGTAGAGTTGTTCAGAACAACGAGATAGATGAATTAGGTCACGTAAATAATGTGGTCTGGGTTGGCTACGTGGTGCGGTTGGCTATAGCGCATTCGCGATTTCTTGGATGGGATGTTATTGAAAAGCGATTTCCTGAATCAACTTGGGTTATCTATTCCCAAGAGGTTACTTACCATGCTCCTGCATTCGAAGGAGAAGAATTAACCGAAGAAACTTGGGTGTCATTTATTAAAGGAGCGCGTTGCATTCGACAGACCAGCATATATTCGAAAGATCTTCTTCTGAGCGCCCAAACCACGTGGGTTTGGACTAACCGAGCAACAGGGCGTGCGAGGCGAATACCTGTTGAACTGTCGGATCGAATTACTTCGTCGGAGATTTAGTCTGATCTAATCGAGCTCAATTCTCATCATCTTGTCTCGTCGATGAGCGGTATGTTCTTCAAAATAAGAGATCACTTGTTCAGATTCTTTTCGTTCGGAAGCCAAGAAGCGACGCACGCCTTCAGCTAGGCGCGAGTCCAAAAGATAGTGAAGGCTTCTAGTGCGAACAGGATCAAAGCCTCGAAGTTGTTTGTAATGACCTCCAGCTCCCGGTTCAAATCGCGACAGACCATTTTCGATGCATGCTCGGATTCCAGCGTAATAGCACACAGCAAAATGCAAATGTCTTATTTCTTGGAAACAACCCCAGTAGCGTCCGTAAAGGGTATCTCCCTTAATCACGTTAATGGTGCCTGCTACCGGAGTTCCACCTCGTGTGGCCAGGATGAAACAGAGGCGCTTTCTGAATCTATCCTGAAGAAGCTCAAAGAAAGCTTCATTCAAGTATTGTCTTCCCCAAGGGTTTTTTTGGATTGTGCTCAAATATGTCTGGTACATGATTGGAATCATTGAATCTTCGATTTCTTCGCCTACAAAGCATTTTATTTCTATGTCTGCTTCGTCAATCGATCGAATCTCACGTTTAATCTGATTCCTCCGTTTGCTTCTCAAACTACCCAGATAGTCCTCAAAGGTTTCGAAATCAATGTTGTGCCAATGGTATTGGAAGCTCAATCTTGATTGGAATGCATCTCCCTCAACAGCGTCGATTTCATCTTGGAGGCAAAAGTTGATGTGTACACTCGATATCTGATTTTTCTCAGATATAAATCGCAGTTGGGCCTCAAGCTCCTTTATCCAGTGATTTCTGTCCTCTCCAGGTTTTGTTAGAAATCGTGCGCCGGTCACAGGTGTAAAAGGAACACCGACAAGAAATTTGGGATAATATTTAATTCCGCCATTTTGTGCAGCTTCTGCCCAGCTCCAATCGAAGATGAATTCACCCTCACTGTGACCTTTTAGATAGAGAGGGCATGCGGCGACAAGCTCTCCATTCTTTTCTATAACGATCGGTTGAGGTCCCCAACCACGTTCGGGAATTGCTGCGCCTGAGTCTTCGAGCGAGGCCAGCCATCCCCACTCAAGAAATGGAGACTCCTCGCCTACAAGTAAATCCCACTTTTTCTCGGGTATTTCGCTTACGCCGGATAAAAGTTTGAATTTCGTCATGAGGATTTAGTGTAGCGGGGCTTCACACTAGCTATCTTTATTCAATGGCAGAAAAACCAGGATCGGGAACCCCAAGAAGGGATGGAGAGGTCGCCGTCAGAGAGCGTTTGGCTAAGCCTCCACGATTTAAGGTTATTCTATACAATGACGACTATACTCCAATGGAATTTGTGGTAGGGCTTTTAGAATCAGTTTTTGGGAAATCTCCTTCCGAGGCTACTCAGTTGATGCTTACGATACATCGTCGTGGAGAGGGAGTGGCGGGAGCGTATGTACTGGAAGTTGCAGAAACAAAAATTTCAACAGTCCATCGTTTGGCCGAAGATGGAGGATATCCCCTGCGAGCGGGACTAAGAGACGAATGAGCCAGATCAACCGCGAACTTCAATTGACGATCCAGAGCGCCGCCCGTGAGGCTGTTGCCCGTCGCAACTCCTACCTGACCATAGAGCATCTTCTTTTTGCCCTTTGCCACGACAGCAGAGGCGTGGAGGTCTTACGTAATTGTGGTGTGAACTTAGCTAGCGTAAAGAAGGCCCTGGAAAAGTTTTTTTCGGATGATCTCGAAAGGATAGATTCCTCGGCGGAGAGTGTAGAAACAAAGCAAACTTTGGCCTTCCACAGAGTTATTCAGGCGGCTCTTCATCATGCAGACAGTGCGGAAAAGGAAGAGGTGGAAGCTGGGGATCTTATTGCAGCCCTATTTCAGGAACCCGATTCGTTCGCAGTCTCCGTACTTAGATCTGAAGGGATGTCTCGATTAGATGCTCTTCGTTACTTAAGTCACGGTACTCGTAGTATGGAAAAAGGATCGAGTGAACCGACAGATGAGAAGCCGACAAGTCCTGAAGGAGGCTTTGAAGAAGACGGGACTATCGAAGATCCGCTAGATGCGTTTGCGAGCAATCTTACAGCCCAAGCTTCAGAAGGAATTTTGGATCCTCTTGTGGGTCGAAACAAGGAAATTGAAAGAGCTGTACATATACTTGCTCGTAGAAGAAAGAACAATCCGCTATTCGTCGGCGAAACAGGTGTCGGCAAGACAGCCCTCGCTGAAGGATTGGCACAGAGAATCCTTGCAGGTGACGTTCCTCGCGATCTTAAAACTGCCGAAATTTTTTCTCTCGATTTAGGTGCTCTTTTGGCGGGTACTCGGTTTAGAGGAGATTTTGAGGCTCGATTTAAAGCCTTAATTGCAGCTATTGAGGAACGAGAAAATCCCGTTCTCTTCATTGATGAAATTCACACGATTCTTGGTGCTGGTGCAGCACAGGGTGCCACGGTCGATGTTTCGAACTTACTCAAGCCCCTACTACAAAACGGTCAATTGAGATGCATGGGTTCTACTACTTACCAAGAATTCCGACATTTTGAACGTGACCGCGCTCTGGCGAGGCGATTTCAACGGATCGACGTCGCGGAGCCCAGCATCGAGGAAACTATAAAAATACTGCAGGGACTTGCCCCAAGGTATGAAACCCATCATGGAATCCGGTATACGGCTGCCGCGTTGCGTGGTGCGGCCGAGCTTTCGGCTCGACATATCAATGACCGTTTCTTGCCTGATAAAGCA
>DKAI01000217.1 GCA_002450755.1 Deltaproteobacteria bacterium UBA6930 | reverse complement strand
GCTTTATACTTTTCGTCAACTTCGTGCGGAGCGAGTAACTCGAAGAGATGGCCTACCGCGAAGGTCACAACAAAGTCATCTCCCTCAAAAAACCCTTCCTTCTCTTCCATACCGCCCAGGACCACGGCAAGATCTCTGGCCACACTCGGCTTTTCTGTAATGACCAATGCCTTTGACACAGTTCCTCCACTTTTCGGAATTCTCAATACTGTTTAAACTGACTTTGTCCCTGACTAAGGCGGCAACCCTTAGCCCGAGAATCGGCACGTGACAACCTGCTATCCCTTTTTGCCTCCGTTCGTTACCTTTGCGTAAGGCCCAATCAAGCGCAGCCTTTTACGACGTAAGCAATGCTTGATGCCTGTGAATGTAGTTAAAAACCATCAAAACGTTAGGGCCCGGCCTAGATGCGCTTTTTTTTCTATCAGCATTTCTTTGGAGTTGCATCGGAGAGCAGGGTCCGCGAGGCTGCAGCTTCGTGAGTGTAGCCCAACCGATAACCGGAATACGCCCCGGCGAAATACCCGAAAACATCTTCCTTTGCGGAGATCCTGAACGAGTTGATCAAATCTCCGCCTCCTGGACGGAGACTCAAGTCGTTTGCAGAGTTAGAGAATATCGAGTTATCTCGGGGAAATTAGAAGGTCTTGCAGTAGCTGCCGCGTCAACCGGTATCGGAGCCCCCAGTACGGCAATCCTCGTAGAGGAACTGGCCAAACTCGGTGCTCGACGCCTAATCAGGATCGGAAATAGTGGAGGATTAGCTTCGGGCCTTAATATCGGAGAGCTGGTAGTAACAACTGGCTGCGTCCGAGATGATGGAACATCGACGAGCTATGTTCACCCAAGTTACCCTGCCGTAGCTGATCATAGACTCGTCACCGCTCTAATGGATGCCGGCCTAAATAGCGGGCTTCCGTGCCACGCAGGCATTACCTGGTCGCTAGACGCATTCTATATCCGCAACTCCATCCTTGGACCTGAAAGCGAGATGACCTCCATGAGCTTTCAGAATTATTGGAACCGGGAACATCAGACCAAAGTGGAAGCAATGCAAGCTGCACGCGTCATCAATTGTGAGATGGAAGCGGGAACTCTTCTTACACTTGGAAATTTGTTTGGATTACAGACCGCCTGTATTTGTGTGGTCTCAGACTTAACTCCTTGGCCAGGCCCCTCTGCAATTGACTTGGACCACAACATGGGGACTTGCATTGAAGTGGCAGGAAGAGCAATGCTCTCAGTCTCAACGCTGTCCTGAGGAATGCATCGAACTCAATGCCCAAGGAACATCTAAATCCTCCCCGCGGAACTCGTGATTTTTTTCCGGAAGACATGCTCTTCAGGAACTGGCTCTTCGAAAGGTTTAAAGAAACCTCCCGATTGTTTGGATTCCAAGAAGTCGATGCTCCCGTCCTTGAATCTGCAGAGCTTTTCACGCGCAAGGCAGGAGAAGAGATCGTAGAACAGCTGTATCATTTTGAAATTCATGACAGACATCTAGCTCTTCGTCCTGAATTTACTCCCTCATTGGCTCGGATGGTTAGTAACCGAGCAGGGTCAATTCGTTTTCCACTCAAGTGGTTCAGCATCCCTCAATGCTGGCGTTACGAGCGCATGACGAGAGGACGTCGACGAGAGCATTACCAATGGAATTGCGACATATGGGGCGAAGCGAGCGAAGTAGCCGAGGCGGAACTTATAGCAATGATTTTTCATTGTATTTCCGAAATGGGCATTCCAAAGAACGTCGTACGCCTACGCCTGAATAATCGTGCACTCCTAGAAGAAACTCTCCGCGCGGGTGTACTGGCGAAAACTCCCGAAGCATTTGAGCCACTCTGCGTCATAATCGACAAACTTGATAAAATTGGGAAAGAGGCTGTAATTGAGCAGCTCTGTGCACCGGAGGGTCCCGTCAGAATTTCGAGAGCTTCCTCCCAAGAAACTGTTGACCTTTTGTCAGTCAAAACCCTGAAGGAAGCGAGCCAGAACGCTCCACCTAATTCTTCAGCGATCGAATCACTAAAGAAGCTGTTCTCGCTCCTCGAAGCCTATGGAATTTCTGACCGGGTAGATTTCGACGCTTCTGTGGTAAGAGGGCTGGCCTACTACACCGGCATAGTTTTTGAAGCATTCGATACGGCTGGAAATTTACGGGCTATTTGTGGCGGAGGACGCTACGACAAACTACTTGAAACGCTCGGTGGACCTTCTACTCCCGCTGTGGGGTTTGGTTTCGGTGACGCAGTAATCGCTGAATTACTAAAAGAACATAAATTATTGCCCGAGATCTCACGCAATGTGGATGCATTCGTCCTTGCCTTGGGTAAAGAAGAGCAACAATCCGCCGTAAAGCTCGCAAACCGTCTAAGAGCTGAAGGAAATGCTGTCGAACTTGCTCTGGCTCCCATGAGAGTCAGAAAAGCCCTTCAAGAAGCTGACCGGGCAGGGGCATCGACGCTCTATGTCATAGGCCCCGAAGAACGAGATCGTGGCGTTGCCAGGGCTCGTTCGCTTGAGAGCCAAGACGAATGGGAAGTACATTTGTGATCCTCCGAAGAATCTCATCTAAAAGTAAACGACGTGTAACTCAGAAAAATTCATTGGATAAGAAGACTAAGTGACCGGAGGTAGTCTTCGAGGCCACAGCATACGTGAAAGTATGGAGATCTACGGCATACCGAGCTGGGGGAAAGACTTTTTCGACATCAATCTCCAGGGAAGACTTGAGGTTTATCCTTCCGGAAAATTGGGTCCAAAAACAGACCTGCTTTCACTCGTAGAAGGGCTCCAAGATCGGGGCTTACGGACACCCATTCTGATACGATTTCCCGACATCCTTGCAAAGAGAATAGAAACTCTCGTCACCGCATTTGATAGTGCAATTTTGGCCAGCGGTTACAAGGGCAAGTTTAGAGGTGTCTATCCCATAAAGGTGAACCAACAACGCCACGTCGTCGAAGAGGTCGTAGCGCTCGGTTCGATAGCAAAAATTGGCCTCGAAGCCGGAAGCAAACCGGAACTTCTTATCGCACTTGCCGAGCTCGAAACACCAGACGCGTTGCTGATCTGCAACGGATACAAAGACCGGGCATATGTCGAAACCGCTCTGCTAGCACAACAGCTCGGA
>DKAI01000163.1 GCA_002450755.1 Deltaproteobacteria bacterium UBA6930 | reverse complement strand
GCAGAGTTTGCCGTCATGGGACCCGATGGAGCAGTGAACATTGTATTTCGCAAGGAGCTAGCTGATTGCGAAGACCCGGATTTGCGCAGAGAGCAACTTGTAGAGGACTATCGGGAAAAATTCGCCAATCCTTTTAAAGCTGCAGAGCTTGGGCTGGTGGATGAAATTATAAAACCTGAGCAAACGCGTCCCAAAGTTATTCGTGCCCTAGAGCTACTTAAGAATAAACGCGCTCAAAATCCACCCAAGAAACACGGCAATGTTCCGCTGTAGAGGTAGCCATGTTTAAAAAGGTTGTAATTGCAAATAGGGGAGAAATTGCCGTTCGTGTCATTCGCGCTTGCCGCGAACTTGATGTGCGTACCGTAGCAGTTTACAGCGATGTTGATAGAGACTCGCTTCACGTGCGCCTCGCCGATGAGGCGTTTCACTGTGGAGCGCCACCCGCGGCAGAGTCCTATCTTCAAATTGAACGGATCTTAGCGATAGCGAAGGAAGCGAAAGCAGATGCAGTTCATCCGGGCTATGGATTTTTGGCTGAGAACGGAATATTCGCAGACCGTTGTGTTGAGGAAGGACTTGTTTTCATAGGGCCGACTGGCGAAGTAATGAGAAAGATGGGGGATAAGGTTACTGCTCGGAAGACGATGCAGGCTGCGAGCGTTCCCATTGTTCCAGGAACTACCGAAAGGCTTACCGATGAAGAAGCAGAAAAGTGGGCAAGTAAAATTGGCCTTCCTGTGATGGTAAAGGCTAGCGCGGGTGGTGGTGGAAAAGGAATGAGGCTTGTCCGGAAGCAGGAAGAGCTGTCTCAGGCTTTAAAGCGTGCTCGAAGCGAAGCCCAAGCGTCTTTCGGTGATGATTCTCTATACATTGAAAAGTTTGTTGAGGAACCGAGACACGTCGAGATTCAAATTTTAGCTGACTCCTTTGGCAACGTCGTGCACCTCTTTGAACGCGAGTGCTCGATTCAACGCCGACATCAAAAGGTGATTGAAGAAGCCCCGGCAAATCGCATGACGCCAAGTCTTCGCGAACAAATGGGCCAAGCTGCAGTGTCCGCTTCAAAAGCTGTTGGATATCAGGGTGCTGGTACTTGTGAGTTTTTGGTAGATGCACACGATAAATTTTATTTCCTGGAGATGAATACTCGGGTCCAGGTTGAACATGCGATAACGGAAGCTATCACTGGAGTAGACATCGTCAAAACTATGATCAGAATAGCAGCGGGCGAATCGTTGCCGTTTTCACAAGGAGACTTGGCTATTCGAGGTCATGCTTTTGAAGCTCGAATATATGCCGAGGATTCTGATAAAAATTTCGTTCCGTCCCCAGGGAGTGTATCTATCTATAGGCCTCCCGATGGTGTCGGGGTTCGTGTGGATAGCGGGGTTTATCAAGGAGCTGAGGTCACAGTCTATTACGATCCAATGGTGGCGAAGTTGGTTGTATGGGGAATCGATAGGAATGAAGCTTTAGCTCGACTCAAGCGAGCTCTCAAGGAGTTCGTTGTTCAGGGAATAAAAACATCAATACCTTTTCATCTGAAAGTCCTCGCTCATCCCAAGTTTATAGAAGGTCATTACGATACTGGCTTCATCGATGACTACATGGCAGGTGGCAAAGGAGCTCCAGAAGCAGACGGTAGGGAGCGCGATATAGCTGTAGCCCTTGGTGCAATCGTCGCTTACGAAAGAGGAAAGAAAAATTCCAATATTTCTTCGAACGATGCGACGAGTGACGTCGCCGGTGTTAGCTCATGGAAAGAGTACGGAAAGCGACGACAAATGAGAGGCGGACTTTTATGATCTATGAAGTCTCCGGGAGTACGGAATCGGTCGCTGTGGACGTTCGAGAAGTAACAAATGACATCTATGATGTGAGAGTAAATGGCAAAACGATGCGAATCGAGGCGACCAAGGATAGTGGGACAGCGTACTCTCTCATATGTGAAAATGAGCAATGGGAGGCGATCGCCGATAAAAGACGGGGCGATAAATTCGATATTACTATTGGCGGGAGGATGTTTAGCCTCGAAGTTGTAGATCAGCGTAAGAGGTTGCTTGCTGAGGCCGGGGGCGGATCTGTTGTCTCCGGCCCCCAAACTGTTTCGGCCGAGATGCCGGGAAAGGTTGCAAAACTCGAAGTCGCTCGAGGCGATCGAGTCACTGCAGGTCAAGTAATAATGATAATTGAGGCAATGAAGATGGAGAATCCGATCGTTTCACCCATAGATGGATTAATTAAAGAACTTGAAGTTAATGAGGGTGAGGCGGTCGAAAGTAGGGGAACCTTGTTCGTTGTAGAGCCTTAGTCTTTATACCTGTAAATCTATAAACGCCAAGACATTTTGCCAAGATTATTCACTAATAGTTTTACGATCTATCTATATCTTTCTTCCGGATTACGAGATGACCCGCGAGAATTCCAACTAGGTAAAGAACTGTTAGAGGAGCAGCGAGTAAAATTTGGCTGATCACGTCTGGTGGAGTTAAGATTGCACCAAGCGTAAATGCAGCTAGAACACCGTATTTCAATCCAGCCAAGAGTCCACTAGGCGTTGCAAGTCCACCAACGATAGACAAAAAGACGAAGACGGGTAATTCAAAACCGACTCCGAAGGCTACAAATAACCTAGTAGTTAATGCAAAAACTTCACGCATAGTCCAAGCAGGGCTTACAAGGTCCGAACTAAAATCTGCAAAGAATCCGTAGACAAGAGGGAAGACCAACTGATGGCCAAACGTTGATCCTGCTGCGAAGAGGAGAGTCGCGATTAACACAAATGGTATGACAGCGCGTTTTTCGTTCGGGTATAAACCTGGTGAGATGAAGGCCCACAATTGCCAAAAGAACATAGGTAACGATAAAACAAACCCCGAAAGCAAGGCACATTTCAGATATGTAAAAAATATTTCGGTCGGAGCAATTGCCTGGAGTGTCTTGTCGGTTCCTAGTGCCTCAAGAGCTGGTTTTAAAAGTGCTTCAAGAATACCCTCCCGAAAATTCCAAGAAAAAACTGCCGCTCCAAGAAGAGTGATTAAGAAAAGTATTATCCGCCTTCGTAATTCTGAAAGGTGCTCCGTGACCGGAAGCGGAGCGTCAGCGACCATGCAGATTCGGCCGTCGAGTGTGGCCTTCAAAAATTTTTATTGTAATTTTTCGAAACAAGAGGTTTACCCAAGCATAGCTTTAAAATAGCTATTCCTTATTAGATTCTTCTTTAGTTTTCAGCGCAGCTTTTTCGGATACCTGTTCTCTTTCGCGTTTTTCTTTGTCGGAGCTACCTATCTGCATGTCCTCAATTTGTTCTTCATCCTCAGCGTTTTTAGAGGCGTCCATTACACTAGATCGTAAATCGGAGGAGGCTCTTCGAAACTCCGCAAGCCCTCGCCCCAAGGATCGTGCCATTTCAGGAAGCTTACTGGGACCGAAGATCAAAAGAGCCACCACTAAAATGATAAGTAATTCTTGAAGGCCAATTCCAAACACTCACAACCTCTTCACTTTAGAAGTCAGCCTAGCCCGGTTATTACTTTGCTAGGTGCTTACCGGTAAGGTACCGATTATTACAAATTCAGGGGATTTTGAATTGAGCTAATTCCAAGATGAGCGGAGCTCCTTAAGTAGCTGTTATAGAGGGTTTTTTCCCAAACCCAAAACCAACACCCAAAAACAGCTCTAAGAGGCTAGGCCGCTCTTCCTGTTTTTTATGGGATACTTGAATTCTTAGCTCCCTCTTCAACTTTTTGGGGGGCGAGAAGGTTGGACGGACGGATCCCC
>DKAI01000035.1:762-9399 GCA_002450755.1 Deltaproteobacteria bacterium UBA6930 | reverse complement strand
CCTGCCAAAGACAACATGCTCATAGCTGCGACGCCAACCCCGTACAAACCGCCTATCTCTGCACAAGCAACAATTGCGAGCACGATCACAACTACAGGGACGACCGTAGATTGCATGCCAACCGCGAGACCGCTGATGATGTTTGTGGCGTGGCCTCCTTCGCTAGCATCGGCAATTTTTTTAACAAACCTCGAACCATCTCCAGTGTATACATCGGTGATCCACAACATTACGGCGGTTACTACTCCCCCTGCCGCTGCGCAGAGCCATAGTCCCTTAGCTGTCATTTCAGCGGGCAACTCTATCGAACCATTGAGCACCCAAACCAAGCCCAACATAATCGCAGTCGCGACACCAAGGCCAAGATACATCGCTTTCATTACTGCAGGGTTTTCACCCGAAGCAGGTTCACTTATCCGAACAAAGAAAAGAGAAATTATTGATCCCACCACCCCTGCTGCGCCCACTGCTAGCGGGTACAAGAACATCACGTTGTTTCCAGGAAAAAGTATGTGTGCAACCAACATTACAGCCGCTGCAGTGACACAAAAGGTCTCGAATAAATCCGCGGCCATTCCAGCGCAGTCTCCGACATTATCACCGACATTATCGGCAATTACCGCCGGATTTCTGGGATCATCTTCTGGAATATTGGCCTCTACCTTCCCCACTAGGTCGGCTCCTACATCGGCACCTTTTGTAAATATGCCTCCCCCGAGACGCGCGAAGACGGAGATCAAAGAGCCTCCAAAGGCCAAACCAATGAGCGCATCCGGCTCGTGATAACCAGCCTTATGCATGAGATAAACAATGGCCGCAAGTGAGAGAAGACCGGCTCCCACCACCATCAGGCCGGTAACCGCTCCTCCTTGGAATGCCAGATTAAAGGCCGGACTAAAGCCATCCTTCGCCGCCTGCGCTACTCGCACATTCGCTCGCACAGAGACGTTCATCCCAATAAATCCAGCCAAAGCGCTAGCTACAGCACCCAACAAGAACCCCCCTGCGTACCACCAACCAAGAGATTCGAGGAAACCAAGGAGGAGAAAAATAGGGAGACCCACCAGTGCAACCGTCCGATATTGACGATTTAGAAAGGCCTGTGCACCTACAGCAATGGCTGCAGCGATCTCGTTTGCCCGATCGGTGCAGGTAGGAGAAGAGAGGATCTTCTTGTAAAGAAGCAGAGCAACTGCAACGGCGAGGAGACTAACTGAGAGGGAAATAGGAGTGATATCTACCAACTTATTGTCCTTTTTAGATCACTAGGAGCCCGGCTACCTAGCTGGCGGCCGAAATCAAGCGATTTGAGTCCAATTCTCCGGGTACGGTTTTCCGAACCCGTCCGAGGGAGCCTTTGCTACAAAGCCGCCCGAGATCCGTCAGCACATTCAGCAAGCTGCCGGAGATGGGCGAAACTAAAGGGGCTCATACTGTTTATCCAGTCTAAAATGTGTTTTTTACGTATTTACTTAAACTAGTTGCCTGAACAAAGGCCCCAGGGGGGACTATCCATGACTCGAAAGATAACTGCGGCTGAAGCTCTTCTCCGCTGTGCTGCCGATTCAGACGTCCGTGTTTGTTTTGCCAATCCAGGTACTACCGAAATGGCGTTAGTTAGTGCATTGGACAACATTCCCAATATTAAAGCGGTCCTTGGCCTATTTGAAGGCGTGTGCACCGGTGCCGCAGACGGATATGGCCGGATGATCGGAAAACCGGCTCTAACACTTCTCCACTTGGGACCTGGTTTTGCCAACGGTATTGCCAACCTCCATAACGCTCATCGAGCTAATTCCCCTGTAGTAAACCTCGTTGGAGATCACGCTACATGGCATTTGGAAGCGGACGCCCCTCTCACCGCAGACATTGATAGCCTTGCCAGGCCTGTCTCCAATTGGACACGTCGTTGCGGGAGTCCCTCTGGCGCGGTGCGCGACATGCACGCTGCAATCGTTTCTGCCAGTTCCTACCCACAAAAGATTTCCACATTGATTTTGCCGACTGATATCCAACAGGCGCCTGTAGAGTATAAACGTTTCGCGAAATCAGCGTGCGAAACGAAAGTCGTTGCCGAAGAAGAAGTACAAAGAATTGCGAAGTTCCTTTCCGAGGGAAAAGACATCGCGCTGCTTTTAGGACGCAATGCTCTCTCCTTAAAGGGATTAGAGTCTGCAGCTGCGATATCAGCTATCACCGGAGCTGATCTATTTTCGGAAACCTTTGTCGGACGTGCAGAACGAGGAGCAAACCTTCCGAAGGTAACTAGGCTTCCGTACTTTCCCGAACCTGCAACGGAGCTGCTTAGCAAATATCGCTCGATTGTATTGGTAGGTGCTAGGCCTCCAGTCTCATTCTTTGGCTACGAAGGCATACCAAGTTCCCTCGTCCCAAAAAACTGCCGATTGGATATACTTGCTACTGAACTTGAAGATGCCGAGAATGCATTAATAAATCTTTCGACAGAGTTAAACTGCAAAAGAACTTTTACCCATGGGGCCTCGCATCCTAACGGCAGGCCAGTTGGCGCTCTTAACCCAGAGTCTTTAGGTCAGGCCGTCGTGGCAGTACAGCCTGATAACTGTATTGTCGTGGACGAATCCGCGACTTCGGGTGGACCATATGCATCAATTTCGCACTTAGCAGCCCCTCATACGGTCCTTCAATTGACAGGTGGTGCTATCGGTCAGGGACTACCCTGTGCAACGGGTGCTGCTATCGCTTGCCCGGACCGCGCCGTAATAGCCCTTCAAGCGGACGGAAGCGCGCTCTATACAATCCAAGCCCTGTGGACACAAGCCCGAGAAAGTCTAAATGTAACAACGATAATCTGTTCAAACCGTAGCTATCGAATATTGAGGATAGAACTTGGCCGCACCGGCGAGAAAGATCCTCGTGAAAAGGCGCATTCTCTTACCGACCTTGGAAATCCATCGATCGATTGGGTTTCAATAGCTGAAGGCTTTGGAGTACCTGCAACGAGGGTAGAGAGATCTGAAGATTTGGCCAAAGAAATTGACGCTTCCGTAAAAAACCCTGGACCAAACCTTATAGAGGCAGTGTTGTAGTTCAACCCACATCAGCAAGCCGAAGACGCGGGCCCCAACGACGGCCTACCGCTGAAGCCAACTCAGGTGAGTCTTGCAGTATAGAATCGGCATCGACCGTATCTAACGCTAGTTCTCGCGCCTGCTCTAGAAGACGAGCATCTCTCAGAAGATCAGCTACCTGGAAGTCCGGCAAATGACCATGCTGGTGAGTGCCCAAGAGCTCGCCTGGTCCTCGAATGGCCAAGTCAGCGTCAGCTATTTTGAATCCATTGGTGGTCTCGAGCATAGCTCTTAGTCGTGCCTCGCTCTCATCGCTCGAACCTCTTGCAATGAGAATACAACTGCCTTGCACGCTTCCTCTTCCTACACGACCACGTAATTGATGCAACTGTGCGAGACCAAAACGCTCAGCGTGTTCAATGATGATCAACGACGCGTTCGGGATATCCACCCCAACTTCAATCACTGTCGTGGTCACAAGTACTGAGGTTTCTCCAGAAGTAAACGATTTCATCGTCTCAATGCGATCCGCTGAATCTTGTTGACCGTGCAATAAAGAGACTTTATGACGGTTTAACGCCCTCTTTATCACCTCTGCCTGTTCCTTAGCTGCCCGCAACGAAACTGCCTCGGATTCCTGAATCATCGGATAAACGACATAAGCTTGTTCACCACGTCCAAGTGTCTCGCGAAGAAAACGCATCACCTGTCCTCCTTCACCTTTACGCAGAAGCATGGTGTTAACTTTTTGTCGACCCGGCGGCAATTCATCGATGACAGATAAATCCAAATCTCCATACATCGTATGTGCGAGCGTCCGTGGTATTGGCGTAGCAGTCATCACCAATGTGTGTGGCGTTCTAGCCTTGATTGTTTTTTCCTGCAAAGCAGAGCGTTGGCGAACTCCAAACCTATGCTGCTCATCAATAATTGCAAGGCCTAGATTTTTAAACTCAACATCGGATTGGATCAAAGCTTGCGTTCCTACAACGCACTCTATCTTCCCTTCCCTGAGTTCATCTTTTACGCTTCCCAAATCGTTCCTACTCATCGAGGCAGTGATTAAACCGACCTTGAGCGCCTTTGATTCTCCTGAACCTAACTCAACGAGTGTGCGAGCATGTTGTTCAGAAAGAAGTTCTGTCGGGGTCATAAAAGCTGTCTGAAATCCACTAGAGGAGGCTGCGAGTGCGGCCAGATATGCGACCGCTGTCTTCCCACTACCAACATCACCCTGTAAAAGGCGATTCATAGGACTTCCTGAGGACAAATCATCTTCGATTTCCTTCCATACTCTCTTCTGTGAAGGCGTTAATTTGAAAGGTAATGCCACGATTGATCTTTTGACCCGACTCGAACCTTTTTCGATTACATGACCACTCACAGAAGCGCGCCTAACCTTACGTAGGGCCAAACCCACTTCGAGTAAATAGAGCTCCTCCAACACAAGCCTCTGATATGCCAAATGACTCCGATCGCACAAAGCCTCTAAATCTTCATCTGTACCGGGAGAGTGAATTATTTTTAAAGCTTCAGGTACCGTTGGTAATCGAGGCCATCCGCGTGGCTGAGGTGCATACGTAAAAAGAAAATCTAGCCGTGACTCCAGAGCCTCATCAATCGCTCCTCGCAATGTTCGCTGAGGGATACCTTCCACTTGGGAATATTCTGCAACAATCCCCGAGTTCCTTTCTGATTTTTTCAAAGGATGAACTTCTATCTCTGGATGAATTATTTCTTTATTAAATTTGAATCGTTTAACATTTCCCGTAACACGAAGGTGGTTTCCTTTTTCTAATTTTTTAAGTAACGAATCAAAACTTCTAAACCATTTCAGCTGGATAGTCCCTGTGTCATCACCCACCACAGCTTCTACAATTTGGTGCCTTGACCTTCCTTTGCGAGCTGAAGAACCCGAGAGAACGACCTTCGCATCGAAGGTCGTTCTCTCGCCAACCTTAAGCTCGCCTACCTTTCTGAGTTCACTCCTATCATCGTACCGGAGTGGAAAGAAAAACAGGAGTTGAGTCAAGTTTTCCAACCCTCGCTTAGAAAGAACTCTTGACCTTTTTTCTCCTATGCCTGGCAAGAAAGAAAGTTTTTCACCAAGCCACATTTCTAAATAATCGGTATCAACTAACTTTTCGAGCGCTAACTTAGTACTCACAACATCGTCGCATCTCTCTAGCTCAAAAAATTTCCTTTCTATACTACTTAGGTCTTTTTTCGTACGGAGCGGAATTCTAAGAGCTTTTGCCTCTTTAAAACCGTTTCTTACATGTGATTCGAAATTCTTGACAAGTCGAGCTCTTTCCAGAGTTTGACTTTCCCCTCCAGATACAGCGAAGCGAAGAGGGGCTAAAATTTTCTCGATTGTTTCTACAAAAGGACTCTTAACCATAGCTCTCGGTTACCACGAAACGATTCTAAACTAATGACTACAGACTTAATTTCCTATATGGATTTCTTGAAGCGACCGAACTCCTACTTTTTCTTCTTTCACGGCAACGATAGCTCCTGCAGCTGCCTCTATTGCTGCCAAAGTCGTGAAATATGGAACTCCCCTATTCAATGCAGCCCGCCTAATGGTGAAGGAATCTTTGATAGCCTGAACGTTCGTAGACACCGTGTTGAAGACCAAGTCGATTTCACCGGAATTGATTCTGTCGACAGTGTCAGGCGCCCCCTCCCCAACTTTATTTGTAATATTAACTACTAACCCTGACTTTTTCAGAATGCTTGCCGTACCTCTAGTAGCAACAATTTGAAACCCTAGGCTAGCCAAGCTACGAATGGACTTGACTACCCGATGGTGATCTTCTTCTTTAACGGAAACGAGCAAGGTTCCCTCCAAGGGAAGGCTATTGCCAGCCTGAATTTGCGCTTTCGCATATGCTCTTCCAAAATCAGAGTCAATCCCCATCACCTCTCCAGTACTTTTCATTTCTGGACCTAGGAGAGTGTCCACCCCAGGAAACTTAACAAAAGGAAACACAGCCTCCTTAACCGAGTAATGACTTGGCCATATCTCCGAAGTCCAACCTATCGACTCCAGAGTTTCACCCGACATCACACGAGCTGCTATCTTTGCAACGGGAACACCAATTGCCTTAGAGACGAAGGGCACAGTTCTCGATGCTCTGGGATTGACTTCGATTACATAAACGTCGGATCCTTTTACTGCATACTGGACATTCATTAAACCCTTAACGCCAAGCTCTAATGCAAGCTTTTTGGTCGAGTCGATTATTTCAGCAACGATAGATTCGGAGAGAGAGTAAGGAGGCAGAGAACACGCACTGTCACCTGAATGGACCCCCGCCTCTTCAATATGTTCTAAAACTCCAGCTATGACTACAACCTTTCCATCACTTACGGCGTCTACGTCCACTTCGATTGCGTCATTTAGAAAACGGTCAACTAACACAGGATGTTCGGGTGAAATAGTTACTGCCGTCTGCATATACTGCGCAAGAGACTTTTGGTTATGCACTATCTCCATGGCTCTCCCACCCAAAACATAAGATGGTCTGACTAAAACAGGGAAACCGAGTTCCGAAGCAATCTTCGCAGCTTCGGACGAGCTTCGAGCCGTCCCTCCAGGTGGTCGACGGAGATCCAAGAGCTCCAGCATATTGTCAAAACGTTCCCTATCTTCCGCACGATCGATTGCATCAGGAGTTGTTCCTAAAATAGGCACCCCTGACCTTTGAAGGTCCACCGCAAGGCTTAATGGCGTCTGTCCACCGTACTGAACTATCACTCCAAACGGGTTTTCAAGGTTAATAACCTCCAGAACATCCTCTAAAGTGAGGGGCTCAAAGTAGAGTCTGTCACTAGTGTCATAATCGGTGGAAACGGTTTCAGGATTACAATTAACCATGATTGTTTCCCATCCCTGAGCAGAAAGGGCCATCGCGGCATGGACGCAACAGTAATCAAATTCGATTCCCTGGCCAATTCGATTTGGACCTCCACCAAGGATCAAAATCTTTCGACGTGATGTTGGAGCCGCCTCGCACTCATCTTCATAAGTAGAATATAGATAGGGGGTTCGAGCTTCAAATTCGGCTCCGCAGGTATCAACCCGTTTGTAGACCGGATGGATGTCGGACTTGACGCGAAGTTCCCGAATTTCCCTCTCGTCACAAGAAAATATTTTCGCGAGCCTTGCATCGGAGAAACCCAATGCTTTGACTCTCCTGAGAATTGAGGAGAGATCTCCGAGGTTTATGTTTGAAAGTTCTTTCTCCACAAGTACTAATTCTTCAATTTGCCTTACAAACCAAGGATCTATACCTGAGCGGTCCGAAATTTCTTGAACTGAACCGCCCCGCCTCAGCACTTCGGCAATAGCCCAAGGACGAGAGGGTCGCGGTTTCTCGATCTTGCTCCATAGGTCCTCTAAACATTCTCTATCTTCGGGCAATTCAAAATCGTCTAAGCCCGCATAACCTACTTCAAGTGACCTTATGGCCTTATGAAAGCTTTCTTTAAAGGTCCTACCAATAGCCATTGCCTCCCCTACAGACTTCATCTGAGTAGTCAGCACGTCATCAGCATTTGGAAATTTTTCAAAGGTAAACCGAGGAATTTTAGTAACGACATAATCAATGCTCGGCTCAAAGCAAGCGGGCGTCTCTTTTGTTATGTCGTTTTGTATCTCGTCAAGGCTGTATCCTATCGCGAGCTTAGCGGCAATACGTGCAATCGGAAAACCGGTAGCCTTGGATGCAAGCGCTGATGACCTGGATACTCGAGGATTCATCTCGACTACGATCAATGCGCCGTCCCTCGGGTTGACGGCAAACTGGACATTGGACCCTCCAGTGTCCACGCCAATCTCGCGAATGATACAAAGAGCGGCATCACGCATTACCTGGTATTCCTTGTCCGTTAGCGTTTGCGCCGGCGCAACAGTAATCGAATCTCCAGTATGAACACCCATCGCGTCAAAATTTTCGATCGAACACACAATAACGACATTATCCTTGCTATCGCGCATGACCTCTAATTCAAACTCTTTCCAACCAAGTATGCTTTGTTCGATTAAGCATTCCGTACGTGGTGACTGTTCTAGAGCCCATGGGACCAAATCTTCAAACTCTTCTCTGGAATACGCAACACTCCCACCTGTCCCTCCCAGGGTGAAGCTTGGACGTATAATTGCAGGGAGTCCTGTCTCTTTGAGAACCTCGCGTGCATCATCAAGAGATCGAGCAAAACCCGATTGTGGAACTGCAAGCCCAATCTTTTTCATGGATGCAGCAAACTTTTGTCTATCTTCTGCTTTCAAGATGGCATCCAGATTGGCACCAATCAATTCAATTCCGTAACGATCCAGAATACCGGCCTCAGCAAGGGCAACCGCAATGTTTAACGCAGTCTGGCCACCAATAGTAGGAAGGAGAGCATCAGGTTTTTCTATTGTGATTATTCGTTCTATCGAATCGGTCGTCATAGGTTCCACATACGTTCGGTCAGCCGTTTCGGGATCCGTCATTATCGTAGCCGGATTAGAATTCAAGAGAACAACGCGATAACCCTCTTCCCTTAAAGCGCGACAAGCCTGAGTACCTGAATAATC
>DKAI01000035.1:0-447 GCA_002450755.1 Deltaproteobacteria bacterium UBA6930 | reverse complement strand
GAATAATCAAATTCACAAGCTTGCCCTATAACAATCGGACCAGAACCAATTACAAGGATAGTATGAATGTCACTACGACGAGGCATCTTCCCTCCCCGCTACTTGAGCACCTGACAGTGTCATGCCATTTGAATGAGATAGGGCCATTTTGTAAAACCGCGAAAAAAAGAAAGATGCGTCGTGAGGCCCTGGCGAAGCTTCAGGATGGTATTGAACACTAAACAGCGGCAATTCTCGATGAGCCAGGCCCTCCACCGTACGGTCGTTAAGATTGACGTGAGTCACAACTACCGGCTCTCCTGCTCGCTCGAGGGAATCTAATTCGACAGCATATCCATGATTTTCGGCACAGATCAAAACGCTACCGGTACTAAGATCCTGACCGGGTTGATTGCCACCATGGTGGCCAAATTTTAATTTCCGAGTACTTCCACCAAGAGCCAAGCC
>DKAI01000102.1 GCA_002450755.1 Deltaproteobacteria bacterium UBA6930 | reverse complement strand
TAGAGTTAGTATTGCATAAAGATGCTACAAGATGTTGTGGCGCAGCTGGAATTTACAATCTTACTCAACCAGAGATGTCTCATAAAGTTCTCAAGGAAAAGTTGAATTCGTTACGAAAAGCTAAACCCGATATCGTTTTAACAGGTAATCCTGGCTGCCTTATGCAACTCCGAACAGGCATTGCCGGATCGAGCTTTCATGCCGAGGTATTACATCCAGTTGAGTTGCTTTGTAAAGCATATGAACCTTCTGTTTAGTGAGTTAGCGATAGAGTATTTGATCGGGATCTCTCTTAGGAACCTTGAACCGAGGATAGGCGCCAAATCCAAGATCTCGAGTGGAGCCTTGAATTACGAGTTCCACGGGAAGAATAGATTTCCTTGCCCGAACCATTCCATACCTTTCATCGGCCCCTTGAAAAACGTAGTTTGATTCATCTCTCTGTGTAGGATTCGAGGGCGTGATTCCCAACCTCAGGTGTTCAAAAAACACATCCCGTTTGGAATCGTATTCGATGGGTACGTCAGGGTCTAACAATGCCTGTTTCATGGAGGATTCGTCTAACATCGCGATGAGACGAGCCATTCTTCGGGTCGATAATGCTTCTTTTTTTACTATAGGTGCGTCTCGGATTTTCCCACTTCTGCCCAGGTAGGAAATCTGAATAACTTTTTCACTTAATATTTCGATTCCATCGGGATGCATCTCGGAATTTCTCAAATTACCGTCGAGAAGGATTGCCTTTAAATCTAGTCCTCCGGGTCCCGCGACCTGGGGATTTTCAATAAGAAAACTCTTAGAAATTCGGATACTTTGGGGAGTTAGCGACGACATTTCATCATTCAGCATAATTCCCGCATCTCGTCCCGCGTCGGTATCAGGGAAGCGCCGTGACACCTGCCCTAAAAGCGCACGGCGCGTGATTCCGTCTTTTTGCTTCGTCGCTCCTTCAAATGCTTGTTTAGCAGCCTTTTCTTTGAGAAGGTCGAGCTGCTTTGTCTCGGCATCTCGATCATTAGCGAACTGATAGGCTGCGAGGTAGTTGCCACGCTTAATCTCGTATTCCTGGAGCCACTTCTTCAGGTACTTTATCTGAGAGCCCTTGGGATTTTTGGCCAAATATCTGCGTGCGAATACGGCCGGTGATCGTCTCTTCGGTCTGACCCATGGGAACTGAATTATGCGGCTGGGAAGACTAGAAACGACTCCAGGAAGAGCTGGAATTTCGATTATCCACTCGAGTGCTTTTGGTAAATCACGATCTCTAGCTCCGCCTGCGAGGTGGCCCAGAAATAACCAACGTACTTGATCGTTACGTTCTTTCTGTAATGACCGTTGAAATGCACCGAAAGGGTTTTGTGCGGGTAAATAGAGTGCATTGCGCGCATGCCTGGACATATTTGAGTCGCGATCACTTAGGTTCCCAAGCCCCCTAAAAAGTTTCCACATTTGATCTTCATTGCCCTCTTCACTTAATTTTATTCCAATGCTGAAGACTGATTCATCTACGAGGTTGGGGTTTTTAGTTTTTAATTTTTCAGCAGATTCTTTGATGTTGTGATTTTTAAGAAGAGAAACAATTAGAGGCCTTGCATCTCTGAGATTATCGATGTTCGAGCTTTGTCTCGCGAGAAGACTTCGGGATCGTTCCTTCCGTAATTGACGTACGTGCTCCTTAGCATCATCGCGTAACGAACTTGCATCCTCGTCTTCAGGAGCGTAACGCAGAGTTCTTTCTGCGAGTGCTAATGCTAAAGATGGACGATTCTTCTCAAGAGCCTCTTCTGCTAATTTAAAGTTTCTCTTTCTTTGGGTCTTGTACCAACTCCATTGCGCACTTTCAATTCGTTCGAGCAACTGAAGCGCGCGAGGGTCGTCGGGCCTTAACTCGACGAAGCGTTTCCATTGCGCGAGTGCGTCTCTTTCCTCAGAAGTTAGATCACGTCTGCGATGTTCTTTTACACTAATACCGATAAGAGCCTGAACGATTCTGAGTGGTAAGAGGCTACCAGATGACAAAGAACGGCCAATCGCACCAACGACACTATTTGCAGTTCCCGCCACACGTCGTTTTCGAGAGTTTTTCATTTGACGAGATGCTCGAGACAAAGGACTAACGGAAATTTCTTGCTCTAAGCGTTTTCGTTGCACCAGTCCGAGATCTTTTCTTTCTAAAAGTGTTTGAGCACTGTCATGAAATCCCGTTCCAGTTGATTCCATTGAAAGACGGGCTTCCAGCGCGATACCTACGATTTCTCCCGCCTCAGGATTTTTAGTTCGAGCATCGTTCTCTATTGCATTTATCCTTTTTAAAGCCATATCGGCTTTTGAGGTATTACCTGCCAAAATAGAAACCGCGAGCTCTCTAATATGTTTGTCTTTTGATTCCGGAACAATTGAAATGTTAGGACGAAGTCGCTCTAATGCGGATTGAGGTGGTAAACGTGCAGGCTGGCTACAGCCGATAGCGCTTAGAACCCCTAGAAGAAATAGAGCTGAATTTAGGTAGATCATATGTTTATGGTGTAAAACGGTCACGATCAACTCGTAATGTAAATGCTAGGAAGGATTCGAGACGTTGCGCGGCTTCAATGCGTTCACTGGCCCCGTCTTGATTAGAGACGGCTTCGTAAAGCCGCGCTGCACTGCTAACTAATTCTTCGAAATTCGCCGGTTCGAACTTTAAGCTTTCTGGAGGGTATTCTTCTATGTATTCATGAGCCAGTGTCGCATAAAGATCCGCAAGCGCTAGTAAGTGCCGATTCGCGTTCTTACTGCTGCGGTGTCGGATAACCAATTGTTGCCTTGCAGCGATAGCTTTTAAGTTGCCGGAAGCTTCCGTTCTCCTAAATGATTCAAGGCGTCTCGCTTCCATGGAATCTGTTCGTTCGATCTCTTCTTTGAGAACCGACTCGTAGTGAGTGTCTTGAACTTCCTTTCCAAGGGTTTCGAGTAGGGCTCTCCTTTGGTCAATTTTCGTAAATTCTCGACGATTCGCACCCGAAAAAGGATTTTCAACACTGGAGCTCGAAACTTCAAGTTCGGCTGCTTCTGCAAAAGCATCGCAAAGAGCTGCGCTTTTTAGAGCCTCTATTTGAAGCTCACCTTCATACCGCGCTGCCTGTTTGTATTGTTCTGAAGCAAGATCAAAGGCTCGAAGCCTCTCTAGAGCTCTTCCTTTTGAAAAAGCAATTGCATCCATCATGTAGCCCGATCGCAGCAAGCCAGAATTTATTGCCTCAAAATTTTCTAACCTGAGGAGAGATGCTCGATAAACGTTTCTTCCGGTAAAATCCCGTGCCGGTTCAAATTGATAAGTATCATCGGGAATGTGCCGCCTGAGGACTGCGATGATTTCAAGGATGTTTGCAGCAGGGTCATACCTAGCATCTTTGATCGCCGGTTTTGCACAACCTGAAAGTATGAACGGGTACGTACTAATGTAGATAAGAGCAAGTAGAATTCGTGCCGTTTGCTGCCTGACTGGACTTCGGTAGGCCATGGATTCTTATCTCTAACGTCCTTTCTTTCGTTTGATGGGCTTTGATTTAGTTCGAGCGACTCTTGCATTAAGCATTTTTTCAGTGGCTATAACAGCAGCAGCAAGTTGGTCCGAATCCACTCCTTGGGTGACTAAATTCCCTTCCTCAGAGCTCTCGCCGGCCCACGTAATAACCGTTTCTACTAAAGCATGAGTTCTTCCGCCTGGCGGAATACGAACTCGAAAGTCTTCCAATCGAGGAACAGAAATTTTGAAGGAACGGACCGCTTTTTTCATTGCATTCATGAAAGCGTCGTAACCTCCATCGCCCTTAGCTTTACCCGTCGACTCTCGCCCTTTAAATGCAATCGTAACTGTGGCTTGAGGTGATGAGTTTGCTTGGACTCTTACGTCATAGTGCGATACACGAACAAGTTGTTCCTCCGGAGTTTTTAAGATGTCTGCGATTATGAATCTTAAATCTTCGGGTACGACGGTATGTTTCTTGTCTCCTAGCTCTATGATTCGTTGGAGAACTACATCTCGAATATCCGAAGAAAGGTCGATACCGAGATGGCTTAAATTTTGATCTAACGAAGCTTTTCCGGACAACTTCCCTAATGCGTATCGACGTTGTCGCCCGAACCTCTTCGGCAAAAGCGGGCTTGCGTAAAGGTCGCCCTTCGCGTCTCCATCCGCGTGTATTCCTGCAGTTTGGGTAAAAACGTCTCGTCCTACAATGGGAGCATTCGCTGACACTTCCTTTCCACAAAAAGTCTCAACGATCCTAGATGCTGCGACCAGCCGCTCTTCTCGTATAGAAGTTTTAAAGTTCGTGTGGTCATGGATTGCTGCGACCGCCTCGACTAATTTGCAGTTCCCCGCCCTTTCCCCCATGCCGTTCACGCTTGTGTGGATGCCTCTTGCTCCCGCTCTGACGGCAGCTAAACAGTTAGCTGTGGAAAGTCCGTAATCATTATGACCATGATATTCAAAGTGTATTTGGGGCCATGTTGATTTCATCAACCCTACGAACTGGTGAACTGAAATCGGATCTTGTATTCCGAGTGTGTCCGGTAGGTACACTCGTTTTACTGGCAATCGGACAAGGCTCTTCATTATAAAAAAAACGTAATCGAAAGAATTTTTTACTCCATTCGACCAATCCTCTAGATAAACATTCACTATTACTCTTTTTTTTGCAGCATATGAAATCGTTTCCTCAATTTTGGCTCGATGTTTCTCCGGCGTCATGCGGAGCTGCAAGCGACAGTGTTCTTCAGAGCCCTTGGTGAGAAGGTTTAGGACTCGTCCTCCTACACCGTGAATCCAATCCACAGATGACTTTCCGTCGCAGTAACCCAGAATCTCTATTCTATTCAAAAAACCCGTTCGCCTGGCCCACGAAGCAATTTTTACCGCCGCTTCCTTCTCTCCTTCGGAGACTCGGGAGCTAGCGATTTCAAGGCGATCGACGTTTACGTCCTCTAGCAGAAGGCGCGCTAGTTGCAATTTTTCCGCAGGGGTGTACGAAATATCAGGGGTTTGTTCCCCATCTCGCAAAGTGGTGTCCATGACTTCTATGAGGTCAGGGCTTGCCGTAGGATACTTTTGAACTTTTTGAGGAGTTCTGGCCATTATTTACCTTATCAGTGGGTTTTGCAGCTAAAGCCTGAAACGTTCAGACGAGCCTTTCTTCCAGTATTTTCGGATAAACTCTGTTTGTGAATTCTAAGCCTCCACTTTATTTACCTAAATCTCCTGGCGAGTCCAGGAGCATAGTCGATACGGATGAAAGGGCCGATAGCAGGTTGGCGAAGATCCTCGGAGTTAGCGTGAGAGAAGCCCAAAGAGTTCTAAAAAGTCGATCTCTCCTGATCAACGGCGTTTGGAGAACCTTGAAGAAAGGAGACCGTCTTTCGGTCAAGGCTACGATCGAAGTACCTGGCTATCAATCACCGGGAAAGCAGAGGCCGATTGCTAATAAGGAGGCTCTTCCACTAATTTTGGCAAAGGGTAAAGGCTGGATTGCTGTTGATAAACCTGCAGGAACGCCCGTTCATCCCCTAAAGCCCGGAGAGGATGATACTCTCCTTAATGGCTTAATTAGTGCTTATCCGGATTTGTCAGGTATAGGGGATTCAGGTCTGAGGAGTGGAGTAGTTCATCGTCTTGATGTAGGTACTTCCGGAGTGATTATTTTCGCAACAGTTGAAAGCGTTTATCGGAAGTTGAGGAGCTCATTTTCTCGGCACAAAGTTGAAAAATACTACTTTGCCGTTGTGGATGGACTTCCTAAGCCTAGTGGGGAAATTGAGCTTCCTCTTTACGTGGCTCAGCATAGTCCCGCCCGGGTTCGCGTCGCGCCTAAAACATCAACGAGACGTACTTGGCCCTGCGATCTCTCATGGCGAGTTATTCGAAGATCAGGCAAACATTCATTGGTGGAGGTAAGAATTTGGACAGGATTTCTACATCAAATCAGGGTCGGCTTGTCCCACATGGGGTTCCCGGTCATAGGTGATCCGATATATGGAAAAGGGGAATTGTCTGATCGACTAATGCTTCACTCCGGTCGCATACGTCTAGAGGAGGAGGGAATCGACGTGCAGAGCCCATATCCTGTGACCTGGCCAAATTTGAAGCTCAAGTAAGTCGGAATTCCAGTGCCGTGCCTGATAAATATGGCGACTTTATTTTTCTTGTCCCGCCATCGTAAGTCTCATAGCAAGAGCCTTTTCCTCCTCTGCCTCGGGAATCATCCCCTTCTTTTGGTAAAAAATAGAAAGGCTCGTGTGGCCTAAGGGCTCGTTAGGTTCAAGTTCTACCAACACCTTGCCGGCTTCAAGAGCTCCATCTATGTCTCCTAGTCGGTCGAGCGACATCGCTAGACCATTCCACGCGATCGCAAGGCTAGGATCAAGCGAGACTGACTCGCGGTATTCCGATGCAGCCAAGTCATATTCACCGGCTATAAAATGCTGAAATCCTTTTTTGTAGAGGCTTTGAGGGTCTCCCATATCGGAAGTGTAGCGTCTTGACCGAAGCAATCGCAAAAAGCACGGTTATTCTTGTACTGGAGGTAAAAACAGTTGAGGAAGCCTTGGCTCTGGATTTTGGCAATACCCGTTCTTATTGTCGTTGTTTTAATTTGGTCTGCTGGCCGCAGTGCAGATATACCAAAAGGAAGTTATTTAGTTGTAGAACTTAAAGGCGACTATGCAGAATCAGCTAACCCAGCCTTTTTCGGTTTTCTCTTTCCAGGATCTTCGAGGCCTTTTTCTTTCATCTTGTCGGAATTGTCTAAGGTCGAACGAGACGATCGTGTCGCGGGTGTTTTGCTTAAAATTCGAGATTTAGAAATTGGCTGGGCGAAAGGTCAAGAAGTACGTGCGGCTATTCAGCGCCTTTCAGGCAAGGGTCTAAGAGTTGTTGCTTATCTAGAGACAGAGACTTTGAGTTCTAATCTTGAGTATTACGTGGCTAGCGCCGCAGATGAGGTTTATTTGGCGCCTGGTATGCGTAACCCCTTAATAGGATTGGCAGCAGAATATTTTTTCCTGGGAGATTTTTTAGAACAGTTTGGAGTCTCGTTTGAATATGAGCGGATCGGTTCTTACAAGACTGCAATAGAAACATTGACAAGAGAAACGATGTCGGACCAAAACCGAGAAATGACGGAGTGGTTGATAAATTCCATCAATTCTCAGTTTGTTAATGGAATTTCCCAGTCTCGTAACATCGCGGTCGATCAAGTCAAGGCGGCTATTGAAAAAGCACCAGTTTCTTTAAAGAAAGTCCAGGAGCTTGGACTTATAGATGGAATTTCGAGCTTCTCAACTCTTGTTGATAATCTCAAAGTTGAAGTGATCAATGCACGGGACTATGCGAAAGTAGATATCGATGACCTTGGTTTTTCAGCTGATCTTTCTATTGCTGTGGTGTATGCAAGTGGCCCCGTAGTTACGGGAAAAGGAACTGATCGAATTAATGGGAGCACCCAAATTAATTCGGAAGTTATATTAGAAGCGTTAGAGGATATTACCCATTCTGACGACATTGATGCCGTAATTTTGCGTATCGATAGCCCCGGCGGTTCAGCATTAGCATCTGACATAATTTGGGACGCGGTGCGCAGGGTAAGAGAAGTTGGGATACCGGTTATTGCTTCGCTTTCAGATGTAGCAGCCTCAGGTGGCTATTACATAGCTTCAGGCGCGGACATTGTTGTTGCATCTCCAGGAACCATAACAGGCTCAATAGGAGTTTTTGTACTGAGACCAGTACTTGAGAAGTTATTAAAGACCTTAAAAATAGGAACTGCGCACGAGACGCGCGGAGACTACGCTGAACTCTCTTTGTTGACAAAACCACTTTCTGCAAGAGGGAGAAAACGTTTACAAGAGGAAATGAAACAGGTTTATGAGAGATTTCTAAACAGAGTTTCCCAAGGTCGAAAACTTTCAAAAGATAGTGTGGATTTAAATGGTCGAGGTAGGGTCTTCACAGGTATTCAGGCAAAAAGGAGAGGCCTTGTCGATGTTTTAGGAGGGATGGACATCGCGATTTCAGAAGCTACTCGTCTTTTGGGCTATGAAGAGCCGCAGGATGTATTGTTAATCAGTTTTCCCCGCCAAAAGTCACTCGCGCAACAACTGGGGAGAAAGATTCTTTCTGGAGCTTCGGATACGATTCTCTCAGAAAACATCTCTCAAATACCGAGAGAATTATGGGAATTTTCTCGAATTCCGGTAGGGTCCCCAGTACTCTTTTCTACTGTAATTCCGCACATTCGATAGAAAGCGGACGTCGCTTTAAAAGGGTTTAAGAAAAATATATTTGGAAGATTTCGACTGATGAGTTGAATTTCGAAGAATTAAGAGAAGAAATTGAAGTCAAAATTATATCAATAATAAAGACCAAAGAATTGGTTCCTGGTTTCACGATACAATGGCTAGTTTAAGAACAGTGGATTGCATGGACCATGCTTTAGGAAATTATGAATCAGGATGAAAATGAGTAGCATATCAACAGAAGACGGATTGACCTTGCACGTAGAAATTAGTGGCATTGGATCTTCCGTGATTTTTTCTTCAGGTTATTGCCAAACGGGACAAAATTTCAGTGGTCAAGTCGATTCGTTGGTTGATGCTGGATTTAAGGTCGTTCGGTGGGACTATCGTGGTCATGGTCAATCCGACGCACCTAGTGGAAGTCATTTATATTCACTTGAAAAAGTTTTAATTGACTTAAAAAAAATAGTGGACTTTACCTCTCCTGAAGAGCCGGTGGTGTTGGCGGGTTTGTCTTTTGGCGGACTGGCATCACTACACTTTGCATTGCATTTTCCTGATCGCGTTCGAGCCCTTGTTCTAATTTCAACCGGACCAGGTTTTAAAAAACCCGAAGCTCAAAGAGCATGGTCTGAGCAGGTGGAGAGAATTGCAAAAAGGCTTGAAAAAACAGGCTTCAATGGCTGGACTGAAGGGGCGGCCGCGAAATTGGCGATTGGGTTGAATCCAAGCCTACCAGCAGCGCAGTCGGCTGGTCGAGCCATCCTTTCGCAGGACCCCGAAGGTGTGGCTCACTTTGGCAGAAAAGTCACCGCTCTTGCACCAGGAGTGGTCGATGATCTAGATAGGATAAAACAACCCGCATTTATTTTGATTGGGGAACATGATAAGGCTTTTCGTCGGGCGGGCGAGGTAATGGCATCGCGATTGCCCAATGCTAAATACACCATTGTACCGAGGGCTGGGCACGTGATAAATATTGATCAAGAGGAATTCTTCAATCGGGAGTTATTGAGGTTTCTTGAATCCCTTTAGCTCCTTTCGATGTGAGCTTATTCCTCCTTCTAGGTGATAAGCCTCTAGTCCTACTTTTTTCATTTGTTCAACTAGATGGCCCGATAAAAGGCCATACTCGCAACAGATTAGATAGCAGCTGTCTTTTGAGAAGGACTTGTATCCTAAAATTGCTTGATTCCATTCGAGCGAGAGGGCGTTTTCGAGATGCCAATTGGCATACATTTGTTTAGGCCGAATGTCTATAATGATCACGTCGCTTGGCACTGCTTTGATAGCACTTGAGTTGTTCCTATTCGATTCTATCTGGGTAGATTTGATATCTAGCGTGTGGGCGTTGCCAACAATTTCATGTAACAAGCCCGAAGAGATCAAGCGTTCTTCGCTAGCAATTACCTCAGATGGTGCTGAGGTGGAGGGATTTTTTCGATTGAGTGCACAGTATTCTTGAACTTTTGCAGACAATTCTTCTGTCCCGATATGTTTAGAGAGCTGAATAATGTCGCTCTTGTTACTTCCTATTAGAGGACGGAGAATAGTTAAGTCGCTTGCTTCAGAAATAACGGTAAGGTTGCGAAGTGTTTGAGAAGAGACTTGGCCTATCGCTTCGCCGGTTATTAGCGCATCGTAATTCGCGTTCTCAGTAATGATTGAGCTTGCTCGGAACATCAGGCGCTTCAGTACGATCTGCCAATAACGAGCGTTACAGTGAAGTTTGATTTCAGAAACTATTTGATCGAATTCGAGCCAAAAGAAGCGTGGTCGAACCCCGTATCCCCATTGACTTGCTAGAAGCTTGGAGACTTTTAGAGTTTCTTTAGCATGTTCAACTCCACCCAAATTAAAAAAGATAAAATCCACATGAACTCCGCGGCGCATTACCTTCCAAGCTGCGACAGCGGAGTCGTATCCACCGGACACGAGAGCGAGTGCTCGTCCTTCTCCGCTGAAAGGTAAGCCCGCCGGGCCCTTGCGTGTATGGGTTACCGCGAACAGTTGGTTTCTGTGCGTTTCGACTAGAGCTGTGAACTCCGGATTCGACAAGTCGACTCGCGAGGCGAAGGGCAAAAGAGCTGTGCCTAGTTCACGTTCTAGTTTGGTACCGGACCAGTCGTAGCCGGAAGTGCCACCAACAAGGCGGGTTCGAACGGCAAAGCTTTTACTAGCAACGAGAGGAGCAAAGACTTTTTTAGCCTCTTCCACAGTAGTTTTTAAATCTTTGGCCTCAAATGGAATAGCCAGAGAGGCGGATTGTACCCCGAATACTCTTGACGCGATTTCAGCTGCCTGGTCCTGTACTTGATGGACGAAGGCACGTTCACGGAATGCTACTGGCGACTCAGAGATTCCATTTTCCGAGAGAGCCTCGCGTAAATTGCGTATCAGCGCTTTTTGGAGAACTTTTCGTGTGCCTTTCCCCTTTGTAGTTAGCTCTCCGGAGTAGCGAATGATTAAGGTTTTTAGCCCGTTATTAGCAATCATAATGAGAAGCTAGCCAACGGGTGGGTTAGTCTGAGAGAAAAGGGGGTCTTCTTTTGCCAAGAGCCAACTTTCACCTGAGCCTCATCATTTTATTATGTCTGGGGTTTCTAGTAATCGTAGCATGCGGAACGGATTCATCGTTAGAAGAGGATGTACGTCAGGGTGTCAGCAAAGTCCAACAGAAAGGTTTCGGAGAGGATTTTCAGGCACTTGATGCGGGAGATCAGGGGTCCTGGACTGACGGGCGAGGGGATTCAGAAAAAAGTGAAACTCTAGGGACACAAGGTGCGACCATCGCCAGAGCCCATTTAGTGTTTGAAACGGCTTTAGCTCGGATGCGGCAAAAAAATCAGGAAGTCGAAATGGCTAGGGAGGTTGCAGAGGCGGCGCTTGCGGAGGTTGATGCCGTAGAGATGGAGCTACTTGCTGCGCAATCAGAGTTCCGACAAGCTGAGCAAGCATTGAAAAGTTTAGGTGTCGATAGGCCCCGAGAGGCATCTGCGGTTTCAGATATTGCACTTTTCCGTAAAGTTCAAGGCGAAATCTTGCAGGCGAAACCATTGGCACAGGTTGCTATCTCGGTGGAGGTAAAAATGGGGGTCGTTACATTACGGGGCCTAGTGCCCAGCGTTCAAATTCGGACGCTTGCACTAAATATTGCTGAAAGAGTTAACGGCGTACGCAGGGTAGATAACTTACTCACCCTGAGCGGTAGGGAGGATTCATGGCGGGACAGGTAAGAGTTGAGAAAGAAGAGTTCCTTGCCTGGGTGATTTTCGATCATCCAGAGCGTCGGAATGCACTTTCTAAAAATATGTGGGTTCAGCTCACAGAGGCTTTGGCTGCCCTCGACGCTGATCCCAAGATTCGGGTGATTTTGCTGAGAGGAGCCGGTGAGGTTGCCTTCGTTTCAGGCGCGGATATTTCTGAGTTTGAGAAGTCCAGAACGGGAGAGGCATCAGAAAACTATAACGACCTGACGAATAGAGCGTTCACTTCGATTAGAGACACGCGGAAGCCTTTAATATCGATGATTCATGGGTTTTGTGTGGGTGGAGGTCTCGCGGTTTCTTTGGGAACGGATCTTCGTTACACAGCAGATGATGGGGTCTTTGCCATTCCCGCGGCGAAACTTGGTGTGGGGTACGCAAGCTCCGGGGTGGACACATTGATTCAGCTTGTAGGTCCTGCCGTGGCAAAGGAAATCTTTTTCACTGGGCAAAAATATGACGCCAAGGAGGCTCTCGAGTACGGGTTCGTAAATAGAATTTTTCCGAAAGCCGCATTGGAGACGGAGGTTCGTAAAATCGCCACTCGGGTTGCTGCTAACGCTCCCCTAACGATCCGGGCGGCAAAGGGCGCGGCGCGTGAGTTCGCTTTACCACCGGATCAACGTGACAAAAGCGCCTTAGAGAAATCGGTTCGGGCTTGCTTTGAAAGCGAGGACTACAAAGAAGGAGTACGAGCCTTCATGGAGAAAAGGCGTCCTCAATTTCGCGGCATTTAGGGAGAGTTTGCGCAAAGCCTTGCGCTTCTCTCTAGAGTGGGGAAAGTGTGAATTATGGTGTTGAGGTAGTAGAGAATTTCCGAGTCTAACTGATCGCGTAACGCGCGGAGCCCGCAAAAGTCGACGGGTGTTGTTTTTCCGCAACGCATTTGCACCCTGGAGATTGAAATAATGACCTTAAATCGTTTGTTCGTAATAGGCCTTGCAGTAATAAGCCTTCTGGCTTGGGGGTGCACTTCCTCTGGGACTGGCGGGGATACCCGTGGGGCATCCTCAACACAGACACGTAGCGGTGGTTTTAACGACCGAGTCAGTGGGTCTTCGCCCTCATCAGGCGTCGAAGTTGACGGTTCAACATTGGGCCTTCAGGCCATTTATTTTGACTACGACCAGTCGGTTATTCGATCTGATCAAAAGTCTACTTTGGAAGCCAGTGCAGCACTTATATCCTCTAACAACTGGAAACTCATAACG
>DKAI01000007.1 GCA_002450755.1 Deltaproteobacteria bacterium UBA6930 | reverse complement strand
GACTTCTTAACAGAAGCGGTTTCGAAGGGGGAAACCTCTCTCCTCTTCGATGCTTTTCTGGAATCTGACGTTGTTGCCGCCAACGCAGAGAAACAGGAAGGGACCCCTCAACAAGTCCTCGGACCTTTTTATCTACCAGATATGCCTTGGCTAGAGAATGGCCAATTAGCGGGTGACAACGAACCGGGCGAGAGACTCACCGTTCAAGGAACGGTCCGAGGAACAAACGGAGAATCCCTCAGTGGCTCCGAACTAGATTTTTGGCAATGTGACGCCGAGGGGCGTTACTCAAATTTCATGCCTGGGCTTCCCGATGGCCACCTCCGCGGAAGAATGAAAAGCGAAAACGACGGCTCGTACACTCTCAAAACCATTCGACCCTCTCCCTATCCCATCCCACATGAGGGGCCGACGGGACGGCTATTAAAGGAATTAGGACGGCACCCTTGGCGCCCCGCTCACCTGCATGTAATTGCTCGCCATGAGGGTTATAGACCACTTACCTCTCAAGTCTACTTTCAAGGAGATAAATATCTCGATTCTGACGCTGTAAGAGCCGCCACAGATAAATTAGCTTTTGCATTGTCGAAGGACGAAAACGGTTCAGTGATGAAATTCGATATAGAACTCGAGGCTGTTTAAGGGCGAAGGTTTCTATTGGTGCCGCCGCATTTCTCCACCAGGTCACCATAAAACGTGTGACAAATCCTTGAACTCTGTTCAAAGTCAATCAGGAATCCTAGTTCCTTGGTGCGAGTCTGAAGCCATAAGTGATGATGTTCTTCGCTACAGAAGAACTTCACTCTGAGTCACATTCCATCTAGCATGTGAGGCTGGGCGCGATCTTGGGCCGTGGGAATAGGATCCCATTCTCGAAGTGCTCCTGCTACAGAGCTTGAGCTTTCCGCTCCTTCTTTGGTAACAGACAAATCAAAACAAATTTTGTTTTTACAATGATCGCACTCTGAATGAACCGTAGCTCGCGTACCTTCCCCGTACACTACAGGGATAGCTATCGTGCCAGCAGCTCACATACCCCACAGACGTTTACCGCTTGGAAAAACAACCTCGTGTGCACAGGGGACGTCAGAAAACGGATAGAAGGCAAGGACTTTCGTAGTCTTTTCATCATACTTTAATGCATCTTTTTTATTAAAGCGTCTAAGGATATCGAGTGTCTCTTTTTCAGATATATCGACTAGTTCGAGCAGATCCGAAAGAAATGGACCCCTAGAGAGTTCCGTGAAGCATCGTAAAATGGCTAGCAGAACGGATCTTTCCTGCGCTGACCAGGACGAGACAAATCTCTGTCGAGCATCCCAAAGAGGCTGCAGCCACTCAGCGAATCCTTTGGGGTAATATTCAGGAGATATAGTAGTCTGGGTATCTTCAGGCATTATCAACAGAACCTCTAAATAACTAGGTAAAGACTAAACCATGAAAGAAAGTGATTTTCAAGCATTTCAAATTCATCGCAAAGGAAGGGTTCTCACTCTGGCGATGAACAACGGGCAACGACTAAACGCAATTGAAGACACTCTTCATCACGAGCTATCACAAATTTTCCGATTTGCCGCACGGGATCAGAAATCAGACGTAGTCATTCTCACAGGTATCGACGATTGGTTTTGCGCCGGAGGTGATTTTGATTGGTTTCAAGCAATGATCGACGATCCTGTAAGGTTTGAACGCATAGCTATTGATGGAAAAGAAATTGTCTTCTCTCTACTTGATCTGGAAAAGCCTCTAATAGCAAAAGTGAACGGTCCAGCCGCGGGCCTTGGAGCCACCATCGCTCTTTTCTCGGACGTGATTTTCATGTCCGAAAAAGCCGTCTTACTCGACCCTCATGTCAAGGCGGGCCTTGTTGCGGGAGACGGAGGGGCTGTAATTTGGCCCCAACTTATCGGCTACGCACGGGCAAAACATTATTTAATGACCGGGGAGGCCGTCAAGGCTGACGAGGCGATCAGCATGGGGCTTGTGAATTACATCTTCCCTCGAGAAGAGCTAGATGAGGCAGTGGACAAATACGCCAGTGCTTTGGCAGCTGGAGCAACTCGTGCAATCCGCTGGACAAAAGTTTCTGTCAATATCGCTTTAAAGCAGCTTGCACACAGCATAATGGATGCGTCAATCGCATACGAGATCTCAACAAACACCGCGCAAGACCATCAGGAGGCAGTAACAGCATTTAAAGACAAACGACCTCCAAATTTTTCAGACGTCTAGTAATGCCAAAGCTTTTTTACCTTCTTCTTATATTATGTTTTCTACATGGAATCTCATCTGAAGCAGAAGAAATAACATCGGGAAAGAAAGAGACTATAAAAGGATACTTTTCTGAGGTTCTTAAAACTTCAAATGAAAGCCTTACCGAAATCAAAGAATTCGGAGAAAACCTAGCTAAGACAATCAAATCCTATCTCCTGGATGCTCACATCGAATTACTACAGTTTTTTGAAGACGCAAGATCTCGCGCATTAAATGCGATTAGTGAAAAAATATGTTCTGGTCCGGAAAAAAATAAGAAGAATGGGCTGATTCTCCAAATTTGCCAAGAATTTCTAACTGAGAACAATTTAAAAAGAAGTGAGCAACTCTAGTTATTACAGAATAATTACAAAGAACAGATATATTTTCGGAGACCGGATGAGTTTAATCGATTCAGAAGACAACCTTATTATTCAAGACAGCAGCTTTGACGAGCAATTCCCTCTTGCTCCAATTGATGATTATTTGATTCACCAGACCACAGATCCAATTAGAGTTATGTGGTCTAGCGATCCGAGGGTGTACGAAAGATACTGGGCAATTGCACACGATGATATTGGTGAGTTACTTCTAGTTACTGGTGGTAGTTTTTACCCAAACCTCGATACCGCTGAGGCCTTCGTGATATTAAACCTCCAAGGTACACATATATCGATAAGGTCTTTTAGGCGACTCGGGGCAGATCGTATGAATATGAAAGTAGGCCCGATCCGACCTAAAATAGTGAAGGGACTCCGACACTGGCATTACATCCTTGAAGAAAATGAATGGGGTATAAGCTACGAGTTCGATTGGTATGATGAAAGACGACAAATACATCACGACTCGAAAACTCCAATCGAATTCACGAAACCACGAGGCCGTCAGGGCGATACTACCGCTGGTTTTGAAGGCTTTGGAACCGTTGAAGGATGGGTCAAGGTCGATGGAAGGAAAATAGAACTCAATCGAAAAGACTGTCGTGGCACTAGGGACCGACACTGGGGTGTTGGTAGAGGGGTAGGGGGGCCCCAGTTCCATATTGGTCGAAAATTGCGGCCTGGATGGATTGGAGGAAACTGGATCGCATTTAAGAATTTCGCGATATGGGGAAATATCGTTCTGTACAATTTTGGTGACTCTCGCCCTGGCATGGGTCGAGTCATCGAAGCCAATAGACGACTACGATTTGAGGATGACACAAAAATATTTGTTGAAGGAGAGATAGATTATCAACTAGACGACGGCACTTCCAAAACCGTATCTTTTCGAAGACTTGGATATCAAACAGCTTTCATGAGATGTGGATTATACGGCGGTACACCAGATAAAAATATTTATCAGGGACAATACGTCGGCGACAGCGTTACCGAAGGTGATAAATACGATGTAACCGACCCGCTGGTCAGAAGAACTCTATCGGGCCTGAATGAACACCATTGTGAAATTCGCTGCGAAGAAGAAGTAACCACCGGTATTTTACAACCTGTGGAGCCCGATGCATACGAGGCGTGTCTGGCCAACAAACCGGGCTGGAGTTTTCTCGATTGAATACAGAAGAACTCGAACGAGGTTTATCCACTTTGATCGCAAATCGAGAGCCTCGATCAGATCACATCAATATCACTGACTTGAGATCTATTTCCGGTGGAAATGCGCGATCTGCTTATAGTTTTGACGTAAAGTGGTTCAACGGAAAAAAAGACGAAACGAGAAATTGCGTACTTTTATTACAGCTAAACAAGGGTCAACTTGATCAAGAGCTGTCACCCGAATTTGACCTCTTAAACTTTCTCTCTAAACGAAATATTCCGTCTCCTTCTTCCTATTGGTTGGATGCCAGTGGGCATTTCCTTGGAGCTCCCGGATTCGTAATGGAGCGCGTATCGGGGCAAGGAGAGTTAAGAAATCTTCTCAATTCCAAATATAAAGTAAGGAATGCCTATTTGGCTAAGCAGATGGCGGAAGCTGCAGCGAGACTTCACAATGTTAATTGGAATACTTCTGATTTTAAATCATGCGAAATTATCACCAAAGAAAATGCAGCAATAAAACAAGTATCAATATGGGAAGATCTCTTCTTAATGCATCGGATGGAACCGTCGCCAATCCTTGTCAATGCTTTCGGATGGTTAAAACGTAACTGTCCGGTTGCTGAAAGGATTGTAATCGTACACGGTGATTTTCGCTTTGGAAATATCTTGTATGAAGATGACAAACTTACGTCTATTTTAGATTGGGAGATGGCTCATTTGGGCGACGCTTGCGAAGACATCGCCTGGGCCTACCGACCCCTGTGGTCACCCCATCCACAATTGGCTTTCTCGCAATTTCTAAAACACTACCTCAAAACTAGAAGCGTAGAACTAAACGAAAGAACGCTTCTTTTCTATCGCTTATTTAGCGAAGTTAAACATGCGGTAATCTCTCTTACTGGCGCAAATACTTTCGCAGGTGGCGGAAATCATAATTTGCGGTTAGCGGATAGAATGACTTGGACAACGGAATGCCTCCGGCAATTCTATGAGTGGTTGCCGAGTAATAACGGGAGAGGACTATGATCGAGCCCGCACCCTCCGAGCTTTTAAACAATGTGGCTATTGTACTCCGAGAAGAAGTCGCTTCCTCAGTACCAGAAGGCGAGGCGAGAAATCAGATCAAGGCTGCGTCAGTAATTATTCGAAGAATTGCAAAAGTTTGGGATTTGATAATACCAACGCTCCAGGAAGAAAATCGCGATATCGAAGAATGCGTCGACTCTCTTCCAGAATCGATTCGAAATTCGGTGGAGTCACTAGGAAGCATTTCGAGGGAAATTCCGATTGCGCCCAAATTTTCAGAAGTTGCACAGAGAAACAAATTTCTCCAAGAACAACTTTTAGAAATTCAAAAAAGTGCCGACCGTCAAAAATCGGAAGAAATCAGAAAAGAAGTTGAATCTATTTTGACAAATCTTTATCGGCGGATTCTTGAAAGGGAGAAAGTATTAGCAGATCGCGGCTAAAAAGACGCTTTTACATGTTTACCTGCCTCATGCATTCCATGGCGGATATATACGGGAAGCCCTTCATCTGTGGGGCCATTTACTTGAATTTCTCGGCAGCCGCGATCACGTGCCTCCTGAAACGCAGCCTGCATTAGAGGACCTCCGATTCCTTTTCCTCTGAAATTTTCGGCTACATAGAAATCTTCAATCAGAGCATATTCCCCACCAAAGTGAAGCGCATATGCGAAGGACAAGGAAATGAGACCTGCCAAGGCACTACCTTCTTCAGAGACGAGGATTAATCCACGCTTACCTTTGAGAAGTTCCGGAAACGCTTGACGAGCATCCTGCCAATTTAGATCTGGAAAATTAGGAAGCTCCCAGGTTTCCAAAAGGGCAATTACCTTCTCTAAATCCCGTGCTTCCGCTCTACGTACTTTTGCCATCGGCACATCCTCCATTAATGAGACAAAGACTACCGTAAGGGGACCGTATTTGATGAAGTTTCCGGACTTGCTTTGTACTAAACTGCATAAGGAGGTTCCTATGAAAACGTTTACTGCATGCTTATCCCATTCCGTAAAGCTAGTTGCTTTCTCTATACTTTTGGTCACCTCCGGTTGGATCCAAGCTAGTCAGGCGATTCAGGAAGTGAGTCGAGCTGAGGTTGGCGAGTGGCTTGAGGCAACAAAAGGTCTTGAACCCAGATTTAAACCAGGCGATGTCCTCACTGCTGACGATCTAGACAAAATCAAACCTTTTCTCCCTCCAGGACCAATTGGAGAAATGGCATTTCCTGAGTTCTCAATGGAAATCAGTGAAACTGGAAACTACGCTCCTCACCCAGCTTACCAGCAAGCAACATTACAGTTTCAGGGACAGGCCAGTCTAGGTCCTGACGGAGCGTTAACTAACTACATTGCGGGACAGCCATTTAGCAATCCTAGCATCGACAATGCGAGCGCAGAGCAAGCGGGTCTGATGGCCGCCTGGAATAACGCATTCCGTTGGCAACATTATGGTCAAAAGGTGATCTTTGCCCATAATTTGTTTCTTGAAGAAAGAGAAAACGCGTCTTCAGATTTTTCTATCTTTCCCCCAGGAATGATTTCAGGCGGTGGGCATATCGAACGTTCGGTCGATTTGGGTTGGAGAAGAGTGTATATGAGTCGCTTGGCACAGCTGGCGAACAATGATTACCGATTCGATTTTCGTGGAGCGGAAAATTCGATTTACAAGGAATTGACGGAATATTTCGCACCTTTTGAGTTCAGAGATCAGAAGCTTCTCGCAGAGCGCTGGGCGGACCCCCATGAGAACGACACACTTAACGCGTACCTACCAGGAGAACGAAAGGTTCGCCGACTATCGGCTAAAGAAAAAAGCGATACCTGGCTAGGGGGCGAAATTACATACGATGATTTTTACGGATTCGATGGAAATGTATTGTCAAATACATGGACATATTTAGGACAGCATCGCGTTCTTGCGGTGATGAATACTAAGCATCAGTACATCCGTCACTATGGGCCGCACTCACGAGTACTAAATGACCGCTGGGAATTGCGAACCGCACTCGTTGTTGAAGGCGTACCTACACTGGAAGGACACCCGTACGGAAGTCGGATGATGTTCTTTGACTCCGAGAACTACAATTTTATTATTGGTCTCTACTTCGATCCTCAAGGAAGATTGATGCGTGGTTCGACACCCGCCTATAGCTGGTCAGAAAACACGTTAGATAACCCTGAAGAAAATCATGGCGCTCATGTCTCTATGTACAAAGGTTATGCCTTCATGAATTTTCAAACTGGCAGGACATCTCTAACTAACGTTATACAGACCAGTTATCCGAAAGCGGAGGCCAAGGAAGTGCGACGTCTTTACAGGGTGGACACACTCAACCAAGGACGCTGACGGAATAGCTGAAGAGTAAACCTTTGCAGGACAGTGGATCTATTCCGCGCAACTCCATAGCGGCCGAATTTGAAAATAGGACCTTGCGTCTTGGTGTCTCCTCATGCCTGCTTGGAAATAAAGTACGGTTCGATGGTGGTCATAAGAGAAGCTCCTTCTTGACAGACGTTTTAAGCCCCCATGTCGAATGGGTACCTATATGCCCGGAGATGGAACTAGGTCTTGGAACTCCGAGACCAGCGATGCATCTATTAGAAACAAAACCAAAAAAGACGAAACGATCGTCAGATGGAATCGAACTGGTTGAAGTGAAATCAGGTATTAACCATACAAAGGAAATGCGACATTACTCGCACAAGACTACACGAGCCCTGAATCCTTTAGATTTGTCAGGCTATGTTTTCAAGAAAGATTCACCAAGTTGCGGGGTCTATCGAGTTAAAGTCTACGGGACTACTCCCCCAAAGCGAGTAGGAAGAGGCCTCTTCGCCCAGACCGTCATGAACGCATATCCCAACTTACCGGTTGAGGAAGAAGGGCGACTAAACGATCTCAAGCTTAGAGAGAACTTTATCGAACGGATCTTCGCCTTTCATCGTTTAAAAACGCTCTTCCAGAGCCGATGGACCAGAAGCCACGTAGTCAAGTTTCACACAATTCACAAACTCCAATTAAGTGTTCATCATCCCTCACTTTATCGTGAACTAGGCCAACTCGTCGCGAGCATAAAAGAACATCCCAGGAGATCTTTTCAATACAAATATAGTCAGACCTTTATGCAGGCATTAGAAAAACTACCTTCCGTTGGAAGAAATACTGATGCCTTACATCACGCGGCCGGACACCTTAAAAAAATTTTAGACGTTGATTCTAGAAAAGAACTTTCCCTAGCTATCCTAGATTACAAAAGAGGTGTTCTTCCCCTCATCGTGCCTGTCACTCTTCTAAAGCACCACATAAGACGAAACAATATTGAATTCCTCAAGGACCAGACCTTTCTGGAACCTCATCCGAAAGAACTCGTCCTTCGAAATCACAGCTAAGACAGCGTGGTCTCACTCCGGTGATCAGTAACGAGGTAACTATCGAAGAAAACCGTTTGCGTTGAAGAGTGGCGCGCCCGGCACGACTCGAACGTGCGACCTCCAGGTCCGCAACCTAGCGCTCTATCCAACTGAGCTACGGGCGCATGAGGAGACCATCCTAGCAGCAACTCCGAACTCTCCAAGGGCTTACATGATGTCTTATTTACATATCCGGCGAAGCTGTAACTCGTTCCTGGTCTGAAAGTAATTGTGTCCGCTCCTGGAAACGAGCGCTGGCGGAGAGGGTGGGATTCGAACCCACGATGGGCGATTAACCCATACTCCCTTAGCAGGGGAGCGCCTT
>DKAI01000205.1:3096-10985 GCA_002450755.1 Deltaproteobacteria bacterium UBA6930 | reverse complement strand
TCTCCGCTTTGAGCGCGGATCCCGACGCCTTGGGAAATCTGTCGATCACCAGATTTTACAATTCCTTCTTCGAGTGAAACGGAATCCTGGGAAGTGTGTTCGAAGTAGAGGTCTCCGTAGTCAACATCTCTTTCGAGGGTTGTTCCTAAAATTTTTTCAAGAACGATTTCGTCGATCCCGAATCGTTCTTGGAAGATATTTTTCGTCACGAGAGGATTAGCCATTGTAAATCTCCGTACCTAGATTGCGGGAATGAGGGTTTCTTTGACCTTTTCTAGGAGCTCATTAAGCGTAGCAAGCTCGTGAATGTTAATCGCCTGAATCCCTGCTCCTTTAGCACCTTCGATATCTTTTTTTGGATCATCTCCAATATAAATGGCCTGTGAGGGGTGAACATGAAGCCGCTCAAGACAATATCGAAAAATCTCGGAGGAAGGTTTTGCGGCCCGCGCAAAAGATGGCAGGACAATTTCGTCGAACATATCCGCAAGGTTTAAACCCTCTAAAATTTTGAGAAGTCTAAGATCAAAGTTCGACAAGATGGCTAGTTGGTATCCTTCCTTCTTGAATTTCAGGAGCAAAGGTCTTATTTCATCTGAGGCGCTCCAGTTTTCGGCCTTTCCAAAATAATTCCATAATCGGTTAAAAAAATCTTCGAAAAGCTCTTTAGGTATCGGCGCGTTTGCGTCTTCAAAAGTTTCTTTGACACGATCTTTCCACCAATTCTTTTCAGCATCTCTTACTTCATCAAAACTGATATTTGGAAATACCATTTCCGGAGCCCTCTCGAACGCCTTATGAAAAGCTGATTCGATAGTTTTTCTTGGCACGGCTATTCCAATATGTTGGGAGAATCTGGAGTAGATTAGACCTACTTTGAGCTTCAGATGGATCAAGGTTCCAGCGGCATCAAAAATTATCAGGCTGTTTCGAGGGATATTAAAGCCCTTACGTGTCTTAAGTCATGTTGGTTGCAAGCAATCGCTCGATCGCCTGTACCGTCATACCTTTACGCTCAGCGTAGCTCTTGATTTGATCTTGGTCGATTTTTCCCACGTTGAAATATTTAGCCTCGGGATGGCTAAAGTAGAGGCCACATACGCTCGCGGCAGGATGGACTGCGAATGTTTCAGTCAATGACAAGCCAAGAGAGTTAGCATTTAAGAGATCAAAAAGTCTAACCTTTTCAGAATGGTCAGGGCAAGAAGGATATCCGAATGCGGGTCTGATGCCTCGGTAACGTTCTTTGATGAGGTCTTCATTATCGAGTGATTCATCTTTCCCATAGCCCCAATTTTGCCGAGCCTCGAGATGCGTGTACTCGGCAAATGCTTCAGCCAGTCTGTCTGCGAGAGCTTTTACCATGATAGATCGATAGTCGTCGTTGTCTTTCTCGTACTGTTCAACAAGCTCCTGGCAGCCTATCCCTGCCGTGACTGCGAAAGCTCCGATGTGGTCCTTGATGTTAGAACTGCTTGGGCAAATGTAGTCCGCGAGAGATTTGAGTCGCTGCCCTTTTATCTGTTTTTGTTGACGAAGCATAGGGAAGCGGGCGGTTTTATCTTTCGTTATGGGATCGAGAAGAACGATGTCATCCTTTTCGCTAAAAGCTTCCCAAAATCCATAGACGCCCTTGGCGGTTAACAAATTCTGAGAGGACAAGGTATCTAATATTAAATTCGCTTCTTCAAAAAGTTCCTTCGCCGCATTTCCATAATCAGGATGTTTGAAGATTTGAGGGTATTTACCTCGAAGGTCCCAGGCCGAGAAAAAATACGTCCAGTCAATGAAAGGTCTCAGAGTTTCAAGACTCGGTTCTATAGATCTTAACCCGAGAAAACTAGGGATATTTGTAGAGTACTTGTCGAAGCTAAGCTTTGGGCGTTCGGTATAACATCGATTGAAATTTAAAAGAGTGGAAGAGTTACGATTTTCGTGCGCAGAACGTAAAATTTCCTGATTTTTTCGATTCTTACTTTTGAATTCTTCATCACTACTGGCATCCAGGAGTCTTGATACCGTTCCTACGGCCCGAGAAGCATCAGGAACATAGACAGTGGCCGCGGGGTACTCGGGTGCGATTTTTATTGCAGTATGCTGCTTGCTAGTTGTTGCTCCTCCAATAAGTAGAGGGCATTTCATATTTCTTCGGCTCATCTCCTTAGCGAGAAGGGTCATTTCTGTTAAGGAAGGAGTTATTAAACCTGAGAGCCCTATTACGTCGCAATTCTCGCTTATTGCAGTATTTATGATTCGTTCTGCGGGGACCATCACTCCAAGATCTATTACTTCGTAATGGTTGCACCGGAGTACCACTCCAACGATATTTTTCCCTATGTCGTGTACATCCCCTTTAACCGTGGCAAGGAGAATTTTTCCTTGATGTGAAACCGTTTGTCCGTTCTTAGACATGAAAGGCTCGAGGTAGGCTACGGCTTTCTTCATTGCGCGAGCGCTCTTGACTACTTGAGGCAGAAACATTTTGCCTTCACCAAATCTATCTCCCACGATCGACATTCCATCCATAAGTGGTCCTTCTATAACTGCTAGAGGGCTTCCCAGTTCGAGTCTCGCTTCTTCACTATCGAGTTCGATAAAATCGGTGATTCCGTTTATCAACGCGTGGCTTAATCGGTTTTTTACAGGCTCTTCTCGCCAGCCTTCTATTTTGAGATTAGATTCGGTTTTAATTTGCAGGCTGTTTGCGAGGTCGAGAAGACGCTCTGTAGCATCTTCTCTGCGGTTAAAGATTAGATCTTCAACATGTTCGCGCAGAATTGGATCGATTTCCTCGTATACTGCGAGCTGGCCAGCGTTAACAATTCCCATGTCCAGGCCGGCGTTTATAGCGTGGTATAAAAAAGAAGAATGTATAGCTTCTCTAATGGTGTTGTTTCCCCGGAAGGAGAAAGAGAGATTGCTTACGCCTCCGCTGATGAGAGCACCGGGACAGGCTCGCTTGATTCGTGGTATTGATTCAAGAAAGTCTAGAGCAAAAGAATTGTGAGCAGAAATACCAGTACCAATTGCTAAAATATTGGGATCAAAAATTATATCTGATCCACGAAAACCGATTCTTTCAGTCAATAAATCGTAAGAGCGTTTGCAAATTTCAACCTTTCTGTCTGAAGTTTCGGCTTGTCCTTTTTCATCGAAGGCCATGACAACTAGACTGCAACCACTCCGATATACTGTATGAGCCTTCAGGAGAAAATCGTCTTCGCCTTCTTTGAGACTTAAAGAGTTAACAATTCCACGTCCTTGGATAGCAACAATACCGGATTCGATTACCTTCCAATCCGAACTATCGATCATGATAGGAACCCGGGCGATCTCTGGTTCAGCCGCGATTGTATTAAGGAAGTCTCGCATGATCTTTGGAGAGTCCAGCATCGCATCGTCTACATTGACATCAATTATGTTTGCCCCGTTAGCAACTTGATCTCTAGCTACGGTGGTGGCTTCTTGAAAATCTTGCTCGTGAATGAGGCGAGAAAATTTCCGACTTCCAGTGACATTGGTTCTCTCTCCGATAATGATAAAGTTGCTGCTCGAGTTGATCTCTAGTCGTTCAAGACCGCTCAGTTCCGTTGTTACTGATCTGAAGAAGTTTGGGCTCCGAAGCCTGGCGGACTGATCTATGGTGTCTTTTATAGCACTTAGGTGCTCAGGCGTAGTTCCGCAACAACCGCCCACAATATTCACTAATTTTGATGACGCTATTTCTCCAAGTAGTCCGGCAGTAGTTTTGGGAGTCTCCTCATATCCGGTCGGGGAGAGGGGGTTGGGTAATCCTGCATTGGGAACACAGGTGGTCCAAATATCCGCGCAGCGAGAGAGTTCTTCTACGTATGGCCGCATCGCTTCGGCTCCAAGCGCGCAATTAATTCCAATTGAAAAGAGGTTTGCATGACGAACGGAGACCCAAAACGCGTCTACCGTCTGCCCAGATAGGGTTCGACCTGATCGATCCGTGATAGTTACGGAGAGCATAATAGGAACGTTCTTGTCTTTTTCTTGAGAGGCTTTTTCGGCGGCAAGGAGGGCAGCCTTCGCGTTCAGGGTATCAAAGACAGTCTCGATCATAAACAGATCGACGCCTCCCTCTAAAAGGGCCCTGGCCTGATCTAGATAGCTTCCGTACAAATCTTTGAAATTAATATCTCTAAAGCCCGGGTCGTCGACATCGGGTGAAAGCGATAGGGTTTTGTTCGTCGGTCCTATTGCACCTGCCACGAAACGTGGTTTCGAGGGGTTCTTCTTTGTAGCCTCTTCTGCTGCACGCCGGGCAATTCTAGCTGCGGATAGGTTCAGAGTACGTACGTAATCGGATGTACCGTAATGCGCTTGCGAAATTGAATTTGAATTGAAGGTGTTTGTTTCTATTATGTCGCATCCTACATCTAGAAAATCTCGATGGATTTCGAATACAACATCTGGCTGTGTAATAGACAGGAGATCGTTATTTCCTAATTGCTCATAGGAATGATCGCTGAACTCGAGTCCTCTGAAGTCTTCCTCGTTGAGGTTCTTTTGCTGTATGTTGGTTCCCATTGCGCCATCTAGTAGAGCTACTCGTTGCGAGAGAATCTTGTCGAGTAAAGGAAACTTCATACTTGGTTCGTGCTATTTCTAATTCCCGAGACTATTAAAGTTCTTGGTAATTCGGGTGTATCAGGGGTCTCTGTTTGTATTGTACAATTTACATCCCTGAGTCCCGCAGTGTTCAACATTTGTTTTAGTTCTTCAGGGTCAAACCCAAGCCAAAGCATATGCAGTTCTTCTCGCATCCATTCTTCACTATGAGAAATAAAGTCAACTATAATTACCTTTCCTCCAGGTTTCGTTATTCGTGCCATTTCGCGGACTGCGTCAAGTGGGCGTGGTAAGTAATGCAGAACCATATGGGCAAACGCAGCATCAACAGAGTTATCTTCAATAGGTAATTGACTTGCATCGCCTTGGCGCAAGTCGATCCTTTTTAAAGCATTGGTTGGTAGACTGTCACGTGCAGCCTCGAGCATTGAAATTGATCGGTCTACAGCGATTACCTTCGCATTTAGAGAAAGGAGCTGAATCGCGAGGACTCCAGTACCGGTTCCGATGTCTGCAATGGTTAACTCTCGTGGGACGAGTTGCTCTATTGCTTTGGCACGCAAGAGGTCGTCTTTTAAAACTTTTCGTAGTTGGTCCCAGTCTCCTCCTACCGAATCAAAGAAACTGCGACTCGGAGTTGCACGGTCCTTTAAAACCTGAGACAACCCAGTGCGATCTGCAGCTACTTGAGGATCTTCGGCAAGCGCGAGTTTTGCTGTCTTCCACGAAGCAGCCCAGTGGTTGGGAGGTTTGTCTACCAGCTTGTATCTAATGAAGGAGCCATCCCTCCTGTCCGTTACGACTCCAGCGTTTTTCATGATTCCTAGGTGTCGGGAAACCTTCGGTTGGGGCAGTTGCAGAGCCTTAGTCAGCTCCTGTACTGCGAACTCTCCTTCGCTCAGGGCAGAGAGGAGTCTTAGGCGAGTGGAATCCGCCAAGACTTTAAAAGTTCTCTGTAATTCGGCACCAGGCTCCATTGATCTCCCATAATCTGATATTCGCATATGTAGATAACCAAACCTCAGAGAATGTGAACAGGATCCCACGAATTAGTGCGTTTCGGTCGCCCAAAGAGGGTGTTTTTAGACCCATATTTGATTATAAAAGGGAGGAGTTGGCTTTTGCTCCTAGATGGGCCGTCCTTTCGGACGATTACTCATGATTTCGAATGTTTTTATTAAGCCTTTGGCACCCTCTTCAGCTTGACAATCATAGGAGGGATCACAGGTTTCTTTAGGTTACTCGCAATAGTACAAGTTCAAAAGGACACGCAAGAAAATGTCAGATACTGGAAAAGTAATTGGGATAGACCTGGGGACGACCAACTCCGTGGTTGCAGTTATGGAAGGTGGACAGCCAACGGTAATCACTAATGAAGAAGGAGGTCGAACTACGCCCTCAGTTGTTGCTTTTAGCGATGAAGGCGAGAGACCAGTGGGGGCAGTAGCCAAGCGTCAGGCAGTAACAAACCCTGAAAGAACAATTTATTCGGTTAAGCGTTTCATGGGACGTAGATTGTCCGAGGTTCCTGAGGAAACCCAACTAGTCCCTTACAAAGTGGTAGAGGGAAGAGACGGGGTTGTCGGCATAGACATCGATGGCAAGACGTTCTCGCCTCCTGAAATTTCAGCCATGATTCTCCAGAAACTTAAGAAGGCGGCCGAAGATTATCTTGGAGGAGAGGTTACAGGTGCAGTTGTTACGGTTCCTGCCTACTTCAACGACGCACAGCGCCAGGCGACGAAAGATGCTGGAAAAATTGCAGGGTTGGATGTCAAGAGAATTATTAACGAGCCCACGGCAGCGGCATTGGCTTACGGACTTGATAAAAAAGCTGACGAGAAGATTGCTGTTTACGACTTTGGTGGCGGGACGTTTGATATTTCTATCTTAGAAGTGGGTGAGAATGTCGTGGAGGTCAAGTCCACAAATGGCGATACGCATTTGGGTGGAGACAATTTAGATCAGAAAATAATCGATTACCTCGTCTCCGAATTTAAAAAGGAACAAGGCGTTGACCTGTCTCAAGACTCAATGGCAATGCAGAGACTTCGAGAGGCAGCGGAAAAGGCAAAGATAGAACTTTCTACTGCTCCAAGTACCGATATAAACCTTCCCTACGTGACTGCGGACCAGAACGGCCCGAAACATCTCAATATGAAGCTCTCCAGGCCAAAGTTTGAACAACTTGTTGGGGATCTGGTTGAAAGAACCCTTGAACCGTGTCGCCAAGCATTATCTGATGCCGGGATGTCCCCTTCAGAAATTGATGAAGTAGTTCTGGTCGGAGGCTCCACACGAGTTCCCTTAGTGCAAGAAAAAGTATCGTCCCTTTTTGGAAAAGAGCCCAGCCATACTGTAAATCCGGACGAAGTAGTTGCCTTAGGGGCCGCAATACAGGGAGGGGTTCTGGCCGGTGACGTGAAAGACGTTTTGCTTCTGGACGTTTCCCCACTTTCACTCGGAATAGAGACTATGGGTAGCGTTATGACAAAACTCATAGAGAGAAATACAACTATTCCGACTAAAAAGAGCCAGATTTTTTCAACGGCTGCAGATAATCAACCTCAAGTGGAAATCCGAGTCCTTCAGGGTGAAAGGGAAATGGCTACTGACAACCGTGAGCTCGGAAAGTTTATCCTTGATGGCATCCCTCCCGCACCTCGAGGTGTTCCGCAAATTGAAGTTACTTTTGATATCGATGCGAATGGGATTCTTGCTGTCAATGCAAAAGATGTTGCAACGAATAAGGAACAATCCATTAGCATCGAAGGTTCTGGCGGACTTGCGAACGATGAAATCGATCGGATGGTTAACGAGGCTGAGGCCCACGCGGAAGAGGATAAAGAACGTCGCGAGTCGATTGAAAGCAGGAATCAGCTTGATTCGTTGATATACGGTGCGGAGAAAAATCTTTCTGAAAATGGAGATAAGCTTGATCCAGAAGAGAAGGAAAGCCTTGAAAAAATCTTGACCGAAGCCAAAGAAGACTTAGCTAGTGGAGACAAGGAGCGGATACTGGAAGCTCATAAAAAAGTAGAACAGGCTATTCATAAATTTGCAGAGACTCTTTACAAAACCGAGAGCCCGTCCGAACAAAACGAAGCTGGTGAAGAGGAGAGCTCGTCGCGCTCGGATGACGACGTAATTGATGCTGAGTTTACTGAAGAGGAGAAATCGGAATAAAGCTGGCTGGCTTAGACGCTCTGTTCGCGAGTCCTTTGAATCGTCATTCTTGAGAGCCCGAACGAACATAAAAAAATTTTATGTTCGTCATTGCGAATTCATAACCT
>DKAI01000205.1:0-2701 GCA_002450755.1 Deltaproteobacteria bacterium UBA6930 | reverse complement strand
AAAAGTTCATGAGCGAAGAAGACCTTCGTTTTGAGGGAATTGAGTTCGAGAATACCGCTGGAGTGTCCCTTGTTCTAGACAACGAAGAAGATTTCGATGGTGTTGAAGTTCCCTATGAACTTTCCGTGCTCCCTCTTAAAAATACCGTTTTGTATCCGTATGGAATAACGCCCCTTCTTGTGAATACGGAGCGCTCCAAATCGGTCATAGCTTCTGTTTTAAAGAATGAGGATGGACTTATGTTTTCTTCCGCTGTTCGGAAGGAAGTTGATGGAAGCCCTTGTGCAGAAGATCTTTTTAAGACAGGAACTGTACTCAGGATCATCAAATGGGTTAAAGATCAAGACGGATCGTACCGAATGCTGGTTCAAGGTATTTCGCGGGGACGAATCATTCGTAATTTAAAATCAGATCCATTTATTGTTTCCAAGGTGGAACGTTTGGTAGATACAGGAGATTCCGAATCGGTAGAAGCCACTGCCTTGTTTCGAACTGTTCGAGAAGAGTTCGCTTCTCACGCGCTTGAGAGTGCCGCTTTACCCGACGATCTTCAGGGTCTTGTCATGGGGATTGGAGATCCTTCCCGTCTTACTGACTTTGTGGCCGCAAATCTCAGTTTAGGTTTGGAAAAGAAACAATCCATACTTGAATCGCTCGATATTGTGCAACGCCTACGTATGGTAGAAGAAGAGTTGCGCCGCTCCAGAGAAGCAGAGAAGCTTGAAAGTGAAATTCGCGAGCAAGTACAGACCGATATGGGTAAAACTCAGAGAGAGTACATACTTCGCCAACAACTTGATCAGATTCGGAGGGAGCTCGGTGAGGTAGAGGACGGCGACGCAGACTTGGAGCGCTTTAGGGCTAAGCTACAAAAGACGGACTTGCCTGCAAAGGCTCTCAAGCAAGCTGAAAGAGAGCTTTTGCGCCTCGAAGAGACCCCTTCAGCATCCGCTGAATACGGAGTGATCCGAACGTATTTAGAGTGGCTGATAGACTTGCCTTGGGAAAAAGAAAGTCGAGATGCGTTGGACCTACAGCAAGCGGCACTGTCGCTAGATCAGGATCATTGGGGCTTGGAGAAGGTCAAGGAACGAATTCTAGAATACATTGCAGTACTGTCCCTAAAAGGGAATTTAAAAAGCCCGATCCTTTGCTTGTCCGGCCCTCCTGGTACCGGAAAAACCTCGTTGGGAAAATCAATTGCGAGATCTCTTAATCGTCGTTTTTGTCGGATCTCACTTGGTGGAATGCGAGACGAGGCGGAAATTAGGGGGCATCGCCGTACTTACATTGGTGCGCAACCGGGTAGGATTCTCCAAAGCATTCGGCGATCCGGGACTCGTAATCCAGTTTTCTTATTAGATGAGATAGATAAGGTAGGTGCAGATTTCAGAGGGGATCCCTCGGCAGCCTTGCTAGAAGTGCTGGACCCGGAGCAAAACGCTAGTTTCAGTGATCATTATATGGAAATTCCTTTCGATCTTTCTCAAGTGCTTTTTATTGCCACTGCAAATCAGGTCGACCCTATACCTGCTGCATTGCGAGACCGGATGGAGGTCATACAGCTATCGGGTTACACAGAGGAAGAGAAGATCGAAATATCGAAGCGATTTCTCATTCCCAAGCAACTTGATAGTAACGGAGTCGCAGATGCTGGACTTTCGTTCCCGGACCAAACTATACAAAAGCTTATCGGCAGTTATACCCGCGAAGCAGGTGTCCGTAACCTCGAAAGGCAAATAGGTGCTCTATGTCGAAAAACAGCGCTCCGGATAGCTGAGGGAAATGTAGTTCGTAATTTGGATATCGAACCAAGTAATGTTTCAGATTTTCTCGGGCCGATAAAGTATGAGCCGGAGCTCGCGGACCGTGCCGGTCAACAGGGTGTGGCAGTTGGGCTAGCCTATACCTCTGTTGGGGGGGAAATTCTGTTTGTAGAGTCAACGAAGATGCCAGGCAAAGGAAATTTGAAATTAACAGGCTCTCTAGGCGGAGTGATGAAAGAATCGGCGGAAGCGGCGCGCTCCTGGTTAAGATCACGTGCGACGGAACTCGGCTTGCAAGATTTTGAGGACCAAGATCTTCATCTTCACGTACCTGCTGGTGCGGTTCCGAAAGACGGACCTTCTGCAGGGGTCGCGATGGTGGCTTCTCTTGCTTCACTTTTAACGGGGAAAAGCATGCCTCCTGATGTGGCTTTGACTGGAGAAATAACTCTACGTGGAAAAATCTTACCGGTAGGAGGTATCAAAGAGAAGCTACTTGCGGCTCGACGTGCCGGTATTCGGCGGGTTGTGCTTCCTGAAAAAAACAACAGCGATGTAAAAGAAATTGCGGATAAACTTTTAGAGGGTCTTTCTCTCGATTTTGTAAGTACTATTGATGAGGTTCTGGACACGACTCTTGAGGCGAAATCAGCTTAATCCTTTAGAACAATAAAATTTTGCTGGAATACGCACTTTCTCTAATTTTAAAGAATCTCGCATTAGCCGTTCCTATTAACTTTTGGATATTCTATGCATGGAAATGAGGCTCGTCTAAAGCTTTTACAATGGTTTCAAACAGGGCTGCTGTCGATTAGTCCAGAAAACCTGTTCGCTAGGGCGATCGACAACAAAGAAGACGTTCTCTTTATTGAGAAAAATTTAGTTAAAAAAAAGCAGTCAGTGCATGTGTTATCTGTTGGTAAAGCAGCTTTACC
>DKAI01000040.1 GCA_002450755.1 Deltaproteobacteria bacterium UBA6930 | reverse complement strand
CATTTACCGATAAAATTCAACTGACCGGTTACGAAATCCCCGAACATGCCGCGTCGGAGAACCTTTCGGCCACAGCGGAGTACTTAAAGGCCGCACGGCGTCCTCTAATCTACGTCGGTCAGGGCGCGGTAATTTCTGGTGCGGGCAAGGCAATCATCCAATTGGCGGAGCTTTTACGTGCACCGATTACAAACACTCTACTCGGCAAGGGAGCTTGTGATGAATCACACCCTCTGCACCTTGGAATGTTGGGGATGCATGGGACGGCTTACGCAAATAAAGCAGTAATCGATTGCGACCTTATCATGTCTATTGGTGCTCGCTGGGATGACCGCATAACCGGAAAAGTTGAGGAGTTTTGTCGCGACGCGGTCAAAATTCATGTGGATATTGATCCCGCAGAGTTCAACAAAATCATTCGACCCGACGTCCAACTTCTTGGCGACGCCCGGCTGGTAGTAGAGGACCTTCTTCCTCTAGTGGAAAGGGGCGACACCGAAGAGTGGCTTGAACAATGTGCGACGTGGAGGCTCCAATATCCTCTCCGATACCCGAGAAAAGGAGGACTTCGAGCGCAACACGTCCTTGACCGCCTGAATCATCTGACCAAAGGCAATGCGGTCATCACGACCGATGTCGGACAACACCAAATGTGGGCGGCTCAATTCTGTCTTACAGCGAGCAATCGCCATTGGATCTCTTCCGGCGGTGCAGGAACGATGGGGTTTGGTTTTCCCGCTGCAATTGGCGCCCAATTCTCAAATTTGGAGTCGGAGATCTGGGCAGTCGTTGGAGATGGGGGATTTCAAATGACCTTGCCCGAGTTAGCAACCGCTGCAGTTCACAAGCTTCCTGTGAAATGCCTAATCATAAACAACAACTACCTAGGTATGGTAAGACAGTGGCAGGAACTCTTCTTTGAGAATCGACTTTCGGGTGTTGATTTGGAAGGAAACCCAGACTTCGTAAAGCTTGCCGAGGCCTACGGCGTAAAGGCATTACGTATCCGAAGAGCTGCAGACATCGATCGCAAGCTTGAGGAAGCTCGAAGCCACAACACTGGACCGTGTGTCGTGGTTGCCGAGGTTGTTAAAGAAGACAATGTATTCCCAATGATTCCTGCGGGCGCCCCTGTCAGCGCCATGATCATCGAGCCTCCCAAAGGAAAGCTGGAGAAGCCAAGTGGCAGCACCTAGTACCGATGTAACGACAGAATTGACCCATCCGACACATACGGTGTCGGTCTACGTTAACAACAAGCCGGGAGTTTTAGTTCGTGTCGCCCTCGTATTTGCGAGGAGAGGCTACAATATCGAAAGTTTGGTCGTTAGCCCCGCTGCAAAAGGCGACTTCTCTCGGATGACTATTGTCTGCAGCGGAGACGTAGCCACCCTTGAACAAATAATAAAACAACTCGCTAAGCTTATCGACGTTGTTCGAGCAGTTGAGCATACAGGTGACGATTCCTATGAAACGGAAATCGCCCTAGTCAAGCTTGACTGTAGTTTGGAGGACCGCACTCAAGTTCTGCAAATTGCAGAACACTTCGGGGCAAAGGTCGTGGATTACGGAACTGACTCTTTAGTAATCAGAGTATACGGTGCAAGTGAGAAACTAGATGCATTCACAAACCTTCTAAGACCCTTCGGCCTCAAGGAATTAGTCCGTTCAGGAAAGATTTTGATGGCCCGCGGTGTCACTGCTACGTAGAGGCGAAATCACTTTTTCCCTCGGATTTTGAAGTTTCATCAAATTTGAGCGGATCCGCTTTCACAAAGAGTCCATAGATCGCCCCACAAAGCACAGTTAAACCTGCAGCCAGGTAAAAGACTGCATGCCAGTTATCGCCCGTTCTTTCTAGGATCTGCCCCGCAGTAATCGGGCCAAGAACTCCAACAGCATTAGCTGAAGTATTGGCAATGCCAATAATTGAACCCACAAACTTTGGGTTCAATTCAATCGGAAGCGACCAATACCCTGCGAGAGCGGCGGAAAACAAACAATAGAAAATTCCGAAGGATGCAATCGCTAAAGTCGTTGAACTTACGTTAACACCAAGGACTAAAAACGGCGCACTTAGCACTATCAAGAATCCAGGTAACCTTATTTTTACATTCCGAGGATCCATGCCGCGTTTAATTAGGTAGTCAAGAATCCAACCTGCCGACATGACACCAACAAAACCGGAGCCTATTGGGACCATTCCTACCAATCCCATCTCCATTGTTTCCATTCCTCGGCCTTGCATGAGATAGGGAGGAAACCAGAAGATGAACATCCAAGCAATGAATCCATAAAGCGCATAGCTCAAACACAGATAAATAATCATACGATTCTTTATTAAGTTCATAAAAGAGAGTGTTGGCGCTGACGACCTGCCTGAAGTGCCCAATCGAATTTTTTCGATCTCCTCTGGTGTTATTGAAGGATGGTCCTGAGGCTCATCCCTTGTGTACCAGAGCCAAAGAGCGACCCAAATCAACCCGACAAAAGCATTGACATAGAAAACCGTTTGCCAAGAGTAGTTAACAATTATCCAGGTCGTAGTTGGGTAGGCGAGCACCTGACCGAGGTAAACACCGGACAACAACACTGCCTGCGCACGTGCAAATTCACTTCTAGGAATCCATCGCGAATTCATTGACGCAAAAGAAGGAAAGCTCATCGACTCACAGGCGCCAACCATAAACCTCATTACCAAGAGCAAAATCATTGCACTTTGTCCAAGAGGAGTAAGAGCAGTAAACAAAGAAAAACCGATACAAGAGAAACCTATGACTTTACGAGGACCCCATCGGTCTGATAACGCACCACCTGGATATTGGAACAACGCATAACCAACAAGAAAAATTGAAAGAACTGTTCCCCATTCCGCTTTTCCCCAACCGGTTTCCTGCATAATTTGGGGACCCGCGACAGAAATATTAATTCTATCGAGATAGTTTATAATGGTGCCAAGCGCGATCAGTGCCACGATTCGAATCCGGATAGGTATCATCTTTCTACTCCTGGCCTTAGGTTCATTTTCTCTACAAACTATTCGTCAGTCACACATCCTTCTGAAGCAGATTTAACCGAGCGAATATATTTATAGAGCGTACCTCGAGTTGCTTTGAGAGGAGGAGGAATAAAGCTTTTTCGCCGCTCTTCAAGAACAGTAGAAGGAATATCCAGGCTCAAGGTGCGCTTCTTTGCATCAATACTAATCGTGTCTCCATCTACGACTAACCCAATAGGCCCTCCCTCTTGAGCCTCGGGAGTCACATGACCTATTATAAACCCGTGAGACCCTCCCGAGAAACGTCCGTCCGTCACCAAAGCTACTTTGTCACCCAATCCAGCACCCATCAGCACGGAAGTTGGGGAAAGCATCTCCGGCATACCCGGCCCACCTTTCGGCCCTTCGTAGCGAATCACGACAACCATTCCCGGTTCGATCTGAGATTCCTCGACAGCGGCGAGCATTTCCTCCTCACTGTTAAAAACCTTGGCGGGACCGCTGAAAGTAAGTCCCTCTTTCCCTGTGATCTTTGCTACTGAACCTTCGGGTGCCAAGCTACCTTCTAGAATTTGAATGTGACCAGTCTCCTTAATAGGATCCCCAAAGCTTCGAATTATGCGTCCTTGATCAGACAAATCCGGATAGCTCTCGACATTTTCTTGCAAACTCTTGCCTGTTACGGTCATGCAACTTCCATCGAGAAATCCCTCTCGAAGCAAGAACTTAAAAAGACCAGGGATTCCCCCTACCTCATGAAGATCCTCCATAACGAACGTTCCGCTCGGCTTGAGATCTGCGAGAAACGGCGTCTTATCACTTACGCGCTGAAAATCTTCGAGTTTCAAGGAAACTCCGATGGCCCTAGCCATCGCAATAAGGTGCAAAACCGCGTTCGTCGAACCACCCAAGACGGTCACAACCGTCATCGCATTTTCAAAGGCGGCCCGAGTCATAATGTCGCTGGGTTTAAGGTCTTTCTCAAGAAGGCCCAAAGCAGCGCCTGCAGCCGATCGACACTCTTCTAATTTAGCTGGATCTGTGGCAGGCGTAGATGAACTTCCGGGCAACGACATTCCCAAAGCCTCTATAGCCGACGCCATCGTATTTGCTGTGTACATACCGCCGCAAGCTCCTGCACCAGGGCAGGCGTGCTGGACCACGTCAACACGGCCTTCCTCATCGATTGCACCAGAAAGAAATTCCCCGTAACACTGAAAAGCAGAAACGATATCGATTGGAGATCCATCAATCTTTCTACCCGCTCGAATAGTTCCTCCATAAACCATTAGTGACGGGCGATTGACTCTTGCCATGGCCATAATGCAACCTGGCATGTTTTTATCGCATCCAGGAATGGAAACGTTCGCATCGTACCATTGCGCCTGCATTACAGTCTCGATCGAATCTGCAATAAGATCTCGACTCTGAAGGGAATAGCTCATGCCATCAGTGCCCATGGAAATACCATCGCTGACACCAATAGTGTTAAACCGCATCCCGACCATACCTTCACGGGAAGCTCCTTCCTTAACGGCCTCTGCAAGATCAAGAAGATGCATGTTGCAAGGGTTTCCCTCATACCAAACACTCGCAATCCCTAGCTGCGGTTTATGCATATCCTCGGGAGACATTCCGGTTGCATAGAGCATCGCCTGAGATGCTCCCTGGGCCTTGGGTTGAGTAATTCTCTTGCTTACACGATTCAGGTCTTTCGTCATTTCCTTCCTCCTCGGATGCGACTCAAATTTCTCAACAACTGAAAAGCATTAACTTTTGGTATCTATAAATAAACTACAAGTCCATTGCGCTTAAGATTCTACGTAATCAAAAGGAACGACAAAGTAATCGGAAAACATTTGATCACGGTGAGCCAACAAAATAGCTGTCATCGCCTCTTGAACCTCAGGAAGAGATGGGCAAATTTGAAACATTGGATAATAACCCGGCAACGTCGGCATATCTGCTTCGGACAAAGGACTGACAAGAATCGACATTGCCGCCCAATGAAAGTCCAGAGCAGAAACCGAGTCTCCGACAATAAATTTACTACCCCGTGCTCGGTTTCTCTCTAGTTGATCATTCAGAAGATTGAGCCGGATTGCAATCTCACGGGCTGCGTTCTTTCCTCTCTCTTCGGAATAGCCCCACTTAGCTGCCATCGAAAGTAAGGCCTCCGGCCGTTCCGGCGCACTCATCGCCGGATGAAACATTGCTACCCGTGCCCACCAACCTAAACCTAAATCCCCTGACACCTCATGAGAAAGACCTACCACGTTTATTCGCTCCTGACCATCTTCTGGGAGAATCGATCTTTCAGGAGCCAACCTCTCTGCCAGCAAAACAATATCAAGCCAACGGTGAATAGGTGTTTCGGAATCAAATGCGACTACCGGACCGCTGTTATGACCACTCCACTCGACCAACTCGGGGTTCGCATCGCCAGGAAGTTGAGCTCCCACGATGTAATCCAGATCTTTGTAATTAAAGATCGCGCGAGCGGCCTGGGACCAGGGGCTCGGCATCCCTTTAACTATTACTATTCGCAGACCGTCGGAAGTTTTAATTTTTTCGATATTTTCATATTTCATGGTCTCAGTGTACCTCGCAGAACCAGGTTCAGCATTGGCATATTTGTCGATGCTGACAACTTCACGGCAGAAATATGCTCAAGCTCGCGAAGTCGGCACCCAATTGGGAGCCAAAAAGAGCCTGAACGTGCATACTCTTCGTATGCGAAGTAAGATTTCCTTAGCTTTTCGAAATTTTACCCCTGAAGAGATGATCTGGTGTAGAGCCCGTGTAACCGCAACGCGCATCATGCTCCCCTCTCTAGATCCGATGCTTAGATCTTTAATAGTCGCGATGTCCGAGGATGAAGCACTCAACCTTGATCCACCCGAGGAGATCATCCTAACTTTAGAACGGGTACCTAGAGGTGACCTCGAACTAGCAGAAGACCTTCTCGGACAACTGGCGAATCAAGCAAGAATAGAAGGACAAGCACAGCCTTCCAGGCTTTTGGGAGAAATCGTTACAAGTATCTCCTCCGAGCTCGCAAACCGAAACCAAGCTATGCAGGACAAGTAAGCTACACTCCTCAAATGACTTCTCTGCTTTCACACGAATATATTACTGAAACTACCATTTCGTTTACCCAGGCATTCAACGAAAACAATCTAGACAGGGTGATGTCCTATTTTGCGCAAACAGGTTCCATCTATGATCAATTCGATGGCACCAGAGCTGAGGGGCTAGCTGATATTAGGAAAGCTCTCGTTCCTCAATTTCGGGGGGATTTTGGTCACATGCAGTTCCTTGAAGAAGAAATGTTTTGCGACGCCCAGAACATGAAGTCATTGATAGCTTGGACTTGTTCCTTAAAAACAAGCAAAGGTCCCGGACATTGGAGGGGGCTCGATATTTTACACTTCAACAAACAGGGAAAAATACTTATTAAGAAAACTTATGCTAAAGCTGCATCGCTAAAAATTATCTCAAAAGTCTAGATCGTCTGCACGATGAATCTTTCATGTTTGCGATACAAAAAAATACTAGTCCCACAAAGCAAAACAATCCTGAAAGACTAAACGCATTGCGGTATCCCCCAAAATAATCAAACATCGCACCCATAATCTCTGGACCCATTGCATAACCGATCGTAGTAAGGAGCTGACTAACTGCGAAAATTCTTCCGTAGTCTTTAACTCCGAAAGTCTCCGCAAGAATCAGAGGCTGAATCATTAGGATATTCCCCACCGATAGGCCAAAAGCTACAGCTAAACCTGTTATCCAAAAGGGTTCCCAGACAGTCGCTAGCCCCACAAGCGCAGAACCTTGGACAAGTATCAAGACATACGTGACAGGTTTAATCGACACATGATGAAGAAGAAACCCACCAGCGAACCGCCCCGTAATACTCGCAAAGGCGGTAACGCCCATAATCCATCGTGCATATTCGGCATCTATACGAAAGGCGACCAGGTTGTAGATATGAATCATCCCCCCCACCTGAGCCGCCATTACAAAAATATATGTAACGGAAAACCAGACGAAAAACGAACTTGTGACGGCGTTCTTGTATTCGATATTAGAATCATTTTTGGAAGTCTTTACCGAAGCTTCTCTTTCTCCATCCGGAGAAAGTCCGAGGTTTTCAGGATTTCCAACAATAAATAGCCAAGTAAGGGGAACTGTCCCCGCCACGTAGGCCACACCCAGCCAAATCGACACCTCTCGAAAACCGAACGTCTCCACCCAGCCAGCAACCTGTGGCGCTACAAGCACTCCTCCAACGGATAGTCCCGTCGATGCGATCGAAATAGCAATCGCACGCTTAGCAACGAACCAGCGGGTAATGACTGTCATTGCCGGCAAAAGCGAGGTGGCCGCAAATCCGATGCCGAAGACGGCGTAGATCGCATACAGCTCGTAGACCTGTTGGATTTGACCTAAACCCCAGAGGCAAAAACCACAGAGAACCCCACCTCCTGTCACCACCCAACGCACATCATTTTTCTCGAGAAGTCGGGCTATTTTTAGACCTGCAATGCCGCTTGCAAGAAAAAAAATAGCACTCGCACTAGAAACATCGTGGACACTGAATACCCCTTGCTCGCTCATCACACGAACCAGGATCGGTAAGGTATAAAAACCCAAACCTGACGAAACCATCAAAACAACAAAAAGGCTGCTAACGATCAGCCATCCACGAAATATTGGCATTGCGATCTCCACAATTTCACCTAAAAGGCGGTATGTTGTCGCGATGAAGCTCGGAGCCGTCTTTCCACAAAGTGAAATAGGTAATGACCCTAACTCGATCTGCAAGTTCGCGCAGGGAATAGAAGAACTCGGCTTATCCCACCTGCTCGTTTACGATCATGTACTGGGAGCCAATCCGGATCGCCCCGGTGGATGGGAAGCTCCCTACGATATGAACACTAGTTTTCACGAACCCTTCGTCCTTTTCGGATACTTAGCTGGAGTGACTAAAACCCTTGAACTTGCAACAACGGTCTTAATCCTTCCACAACGTCAAGCAGCACTTGTAGCTAAACAAGCGACAGAAGTCCAAAACCTTTCTCGGGGAAGGTTACGACTAGGAGTCGGTACCGGTTGGAATAAACTTGAATTTGAAGGTCTTGGCATCCCGTTTGAAGAACGCGGCTTGCGACAAGAAGAGCAGCTTTTAGTGATGCAAGACCTTTGGAAGCAGCGCTCCCTCTCCTTCGAAGGGAAGTTCCATCGTATTGACCGAGCAGGTATAAACCCCAGACCGGAAACTCCAATCCCGATTTGGTTTGGAGGAAATTCACCTGCCTTAATTCGACGGACTGCAAAGCTGGGCGACGGATGGATGCCCCTTGGTACTCCTAAAAGGGAAGCCATCCACGTGGAACGATTGAACCAGGAACTCCTTAAAGTTGGCAGAGACCCTAGCAAGTTTGGAATCCAGGCGCAGGCACAGGCTCGAGGGGGAAATCCCGAGCGTTGGCGATTGCATGCGGAATCCTGGAGAGCTCTTGGAGCCACGCACCTCGCACTAGCAACCATGAACGCAAACCTGAGTTCCGTTGAAGATCATTTACAAATTATCGCCGAATGGCGTGATGCGTTAACGTCATGAATAAACTTCGCGCTCAAAAAGTACCCACACCTACTCAAAGATTCGATATCAAAATGATGGATGGGGCCATAATAAGAGTCCGGAGACATGGCAACCCTTTTGGACCTCGCGTATTCATTTCTCACGGAAACGGCTTTGCTTCCGATGGCTACTGGCAGTTTTGGAGATTGTTGCTGGAAGAATACGACCTGATCATCTATGACCAAAGGAGTCACGGAGAAAACCCGACGCACGATCTCGACTCTCACAATGTCGAAACTTTTGCAAACGACCTAAATACTCTTCTTGAATCAACCTCAAAAAATTTCGGCGAGAAACCTAACCACGGTATATTCCATTCACTTTCTGCCATCGTAGCCGTTAGCCATGGGCAAAATTTTGAATGGCCCTGGGAGGCACTCGTCTTGGTTGATCCCCCCTTCAGTCCTCCGCCAAATCATCATCTGGCTCCTTATTTTTTGGAGGCCGAAAAGGAACTTTCAGCTTTAGCTCTCGGCCGGCAGGAAGAGTTCAAATCGGCAAGTGACCTAGCTACAAAGTTCAAAAGGTCGAAGTTCTTAGGGACATGGCACCCCGAATCCTACGAGGATATGGCGAATGCAACCCTCTCCGCTCGTGGCGAAAACTACAGCCTTTCGTGCCCCCCCAAATATGAAGCCAAGATATTTAACGACAACTCTAACTTGAATCTGACCGAACTCCTTCAGTCACTCCCCTCTTCAGTGTTATATATCTGCGCAGACCCAAAAAAGGAATCGGCACGAGGCCCCGCTTATATGAACCTCTACCTGCATGAGAGATACGGATTAAACTATCAAGCCATGGTAGACACTGGCCATATGCTTCAGCTCGAGAGACCTGAAGAATTTGTAGAAAAGGTTAAGATTTTTTTTGCGTCCCACTCTTCGCTTGAGGAATAGAGCAAATGCCTAACTCAACAGTCGCGGACCTTACTAATAGCAATTCATTTAAGAAAGGATTTCCCCACGAAACCTTTTCTTGGCTCAGAGCCAATGCCCCAATATACTGGCACGAACCCACAGAGAACACACCAGACGGTGAAGGTTTTTGGGTTGTCAGCCGCTACGAACATGTCATAAAAATATTGCAAAGCCCGAAAGTTTTCTCATCGGAAAAAGGAGGGACTAGAGAATTCGGCGGGACCCAACTAAAAGACGATCGGGGCGCAGGATATTTCCTTAATCAAACGGATGATCCGGATCATCGTCGACTGCGAAGTCTCGTCAATACTGGCTTTACACCAAGACGGGTGAAGCGTCTCGAGCAAGAATTACGTGAGCGGACAGTAGAACTACTTGGTAGATTAAATAATTCCTCCGGCGTAAACTTCGTAGAGATTGCACGCGAGATACCTCTTCAAGCGATCTGCATGGTGCTAGGCGTCCCGCAAGCCGACCGCCGTGAGCTCTGTGACATTGTGGACCACGGCATCGAAACCCAATCCGATCACGTTGTAGCACGAGAATCAATAAAGACATTAAGTGCCTATGGTCAAGATCTAATTAATGAGAAACGTGTTAGGCCTTCCGGCGATATACTGTCAACAATAGTGCATGCTACTCAGGATAACGATGGTAAATCCCTGACGGATCGTGAGTTACGTGCATTTTTCACCCTCCTTTTCCTTGCGGGATCAGAAACGACTAGAAACGCTATTACGGGTGGTGTTCTCGCATTTATTGAACATCCTATGCAGCTAGCTTCTCTCAGAGCTAACCCATCAGGAATCAAATTAGCTATCGAGGAAATTCTTCGTTGGACAACCCCATCTATTTACAAACGAAGAACAGCCACAAAAAATATTTCTCTACATGACAAGACGATCAAAGCTGGAGACAAAATTACTTTCTGGGAAATGTCTGCAAATCGCGACGAAAGGGTTTTCTCGACTCCCTTTGAATTTGACATTTCTCGAGAACCCAATCCTCACCTTGGTTTTGGTCAAGGAGTCCATTTCTGCTTAGGCGCTAGTCTCGCGCGAATGGAAATGCGAGTTGTCTTACAAGAGCTTCTGTCACGCAACGAGAACTGGGCTCTAACAGAAAAACCGGTTTGGGTACCCAACAACCGCCTCCTGGGATTAAAATCATTATATATTCAATCAATTCCATCCTAAGAGTTACCTGAAATCATTTCAAATTAAGAAGGTAGATATTAGAAGGGGGGTGAGGCTATAATGTTCACGAGGAGAACACAAAATGTTACAGTGGAAAATAGGCGATACTAAAATCACTCAGCTTATAGAAATGACGGCTGCAGGCGGAGAACTCGAAGTTCTCCCGGATGCAACTCCAAATAATCTTTCTAAACTTCCTTGGCTAAAGCCTCACTTCGTTTCCAATGAAGACAATCTAATATTAAACATCCAGATGCTTATCATCGAAACACACGATCAAAAGATGGTAGTGGATACTTGCATTGGCAATGATAAGAATTTAAATATGCCGGACTGGTCGAATCTCCAACTTCCTTTTTTAGAAGATCTTAAAAAACTTGGTCACGACCCCGAATCTATCGATACAGTAATTTGCACACATCTACATGTCGATCATGTTGGATGGAACACGCGAAAGGTAAATGGAAACTGGGAACCAACCTTTCCTAATGCTCGATATCTCGTAGTCAAAGAAGAGTATGATTTTTGGAGAAATCTTGAAGAAGATCCCTTTGGAGACGTATTCGGGGAGTCTGTAAAGCCAATCTTTGATGCTGGACTTGCTGACCTAGTAGAAAATAACCACAACGTTGGTGGTGGAGTTTCCTTCGAGTCTACCCCGGGGCATACGCCGGGCCACGTAAGCGTTCGGATCTCCTCCAATGATGAGGAAGCTGTGATAACAGGTGACATGATGCATCACCCTTGCCAAATCGGTAGACCCGAATGGGTCACTCCCTTCGACGCAGATAACGATGCGGCTGTTGTTACCAGAAAGGCGTTTCTCGAGCGTTACGCGGACAAACCCATTCTTGTCCTAGGAACACATTTTGCTAATCCAGTGGGTGGAA
>DKAI01000029.1 GCA_002450755.1 Deltaproteobacteria bacterium UBA6930 | reverse complement strand
CTCGCCGACGTATTTTCGACCGTCTGGCCAGGTATAGGTCCCTTGTCCAGTACGCTCGCCTTTTACGTAACTTCCGACATATTTCCGTCGATCGTCTCCGGTAAATGTTCCTTCACCCCAAGGTAGCCCTTCTCTGTATTCCCCTTTGTACTGCATGCCATTGGCCGCAACATACTGTCCGAAGCCGTGAGGTCTACCGTTCTGCCATTCACCGACATATTCCGACCGATCTTCCACAACCAGCGACCCAAAACAACGATCCCATGTTTTAAAGAATTTATCCTGAGGACATGTTGGCAACTCCGCAAAACCCGCGCTTGCAGTAAGTAGAGTGGTAAAGATCGTAAAAAAGAATTTCATCGCCTTCCTAAACAGAACAATCTATCTACCCGGGCAGACCTATGAGATTTACCAGAGTTTCACAAAGTCTACGAAAGATAACTTTTCTCATTATCAAGTCGAATTCTAAGCTCAATACTTCTATGAAGTTAAAAAACTTAAAGGGGAAATAAGCGCCTACGAAAGTAACGGATCTTAGAATTTAAAGAGACGTAATTAAGCATATCGAACACCCTGAAAATGATTTACCGGCAACGCTCAGAGACTTTCGCTATCTGCCAATTCTCCAGAATAGAGCGAGCATTATTATCAGACGAGTTCATCATTTTGTCATGACTAGGTGTCTTGGCAGTCAGCTCAATTACATAACCATTCGGATCTCTAAGGTAAATCGAACGAACTAGACCATGGTCAACTGGACCTCGCACCTCTTTACCTTCTCGCGAAGCCTTCTGAACCATTAAATCTAAATCCTCATTCGCAACTTCGAGTGCAATGTGGAGATCGAAGTCGTGTTGCATTTTAAATTCGAAGTCCATTTCAGGTACTTCGAAAAAGGCCAAGAATGATCCATCTGCCATTTCGTAAAAAGTATGCAATGCGGACGCATTGCGTCCTGTCTTCGTCGTTCCTATTGCAAGCGCTTTCGCTAAAGGAAGCCCCAAGAAATCCTCGTAAAACGTTCTCGTCTCTTCAGAATCGCGACACCTGTATGCGTTGTGATGCAGCCCACGAACTTTCATCGATCCTCCCAAACATTTTTCCAGTCAACTCTGTCTCGAATGGAAAGTAACTCGCCTATACCGTTATAAGTTTATAAACCCAAACGGCCAGGATTACTATTTGCATGAAAAAGAAAGTCCCTCTTATTAATATGAGTGGAGTGCTGGTACCAACGAGATGAACGACGCTCTGAACGATTCGTGCCCAAAGAAAAATCATTGCCCAAGCGTCCGTTATGGCATTGTTACCTGAGACAGCAGCTCCCAAAATAACTGCTGCGGCTACCGGCAGAACCTCAAGACAATTTAAGTGGGCCCTCGTAACCCTTTGCCCAAAGCCATCCAAATCGCCGCCTGCAGGAGAGAAAGAATTCAGAGCTTTCCCTGTTGATACACTATTTAGAAGACGAACATTTACGAGAACAAAAACCAGAGCAAGCGTCCAGCCTGCAAAACCGCACAAAGCAACCATGGAATCAGTCATATCTTACCTCCAAAGATTCCTTAGATATCAGAATCAGTCATAACCCTATCATGAAAAGACCCCGCAAAGGAAAGCCTTCCTTTATGGTGTTTTTAGCCTGGAGGGGCTCAATCGTTAGCAGGAAATTTTATAAGGTATCGCGAAGATCCAAGGTTTCTCCATTCTTGAATCGATTTGCGTCTAGTACCGTCCAGATCTTGTCAGAAACTTCGGCCGCAGTCTTTAACTCTCCTTGATTATGAAGGGATATAAACATATCAACTTCAGGAAAATCCTTTGCTTCTGTTCTTCTTATTTCTGACTGCATATCCGTCTCTACTATTCCCGGCGCAATACTAAGGACCTTACTTTTATCTCCTCTTGCTGTTAGCTCAATACCTACACTCCTTACCCACTGATCTGCCGCCGCTTTGCCTCCGCAATACCCTGACCACCCGGCATATGCCGTATGTGAGGCACCTGAGCCAATAAAAAGAACGACCCCTAGTCCCGGAAAATTTGCGAGCGCTCGAAGAAAAGAATCCCCAAGAATCTGAGGTGCCGCGGAGTTCAACAGAATATTACTTCGATACCTATCGGAGTCCTGCTCTCCTGCAAAACCAATTGGAGATAGAGTGCCTGCCGAATGAATAAACAGGATACGTTCTCCAGAAAATTTTGAAATCTCTTCCATAAAAAGTTTCTCAGCAATATCCCAGCCTGTGATACTTGCAAGATCAGCCTCAATATGAGTACTCTCTTTTCCCGACCGACGACTCAAATTAAATACTCGCGCATCACGGTCTGTACGGGCCTCAATCATCCCTTGACCAATACCACTTGAACCGCCCGTTACAAAAATTAGGTCTTTTGCCATTTTATCCCTTTCAAAGTCCGCAAATTTTTACGCTAGCACGGCCAATTTAACTTAAGAGCGGGTATTCTTCTTGAAGTAATGAATACTTCGAAGTCCAAAGAATTTATTGATTACAGCTGGAAACAAATCCTCGACCCTCTTTGCGAATACATTGCAATACCTGCGAAGTCACCCGCCTTTGATCCCAACTGGGAAAGCCGAGGAGCAATCGAACGGGCGGTTCAGTTAATTTACGATTGGTGCAAAGACCATGCTGCGGAAGACTGGGGGGTCAATGTGGTACGTCTTGAAGGTCGAACACCGCTAATCTGGATCGAAATTCCCGGCAAAGGTGACTCCAAGGTACTCCTATATGGTCATATTGATAAACAACCGGAGATGACTGGATGGGACTCTGGATTAGGTCCTTGGAAACCTGTCCTTTCCGGTGATCGGCTTTATGGTAGAGGTGGAGCAGACGACGGCTATGCTGTCTTTGCTTCGGTCGCTGCGCTTAAAGCTCTTCATGAGCAAGGAATACCTCATTCCCCCTGCAGTATCTTAATTGAGGCCTGCGAAGAAAGTGGAAGTTACGACCTCCCCTTCTACATCGACCATCTCGCCCAAGTCGTCGGAGAACCGGAACTTGTTATATGCCTCGATTCAGGCTGTGGAAACTATGAACAGCTTTGGTGCACAACCTCACTTCGGGGAGTGGTATCGGGAATTCTCTCGGTAGAGGTATTGGACGAAGGTGTTCATTCTGGAGACGCGGGAGGCATCGTACCTTCGTCATTTCGACTTTTACGAAAGGCTCTTTCAAGGTTAGAAAACGAAAAAACTGGAGAGATCCTCTTGGATGAACTTAAAGGAGAGATTCCGGGGGATCGTATCGCGCAAGCCAATTTGTCCGGAAAAATATTGGGACAAAACGTGTACAAACGATTTCCGTTTGCAGAACCTTGTAGTGTTGAAGAGAAGCCGGCAGAATTGATTCTAAAAAGAACTTGGGGACCCTCACTAGAAATCACGGGGGCATCCGGTCTTCCGTCCCTTGAAGAAGCGGGAAATGTTCTCCGAACACAGACCTCAGCAAAACTCTCGATCCGAACCCCTCCCCAAATAAATGCCGAAAGCGCGGCGCGCGCGATTAGACGAAGCCTTGAAGCCAGCCCAGAATCTGGCACGAGGGTTAGCTTCTCATCGGAAATGGCAGCTTCCGGATGGAATTCACCTCGGCTAGCGCCTTGGCTCGAGGCCTCGTTGAGGGAGGCTTCAAACACGTGGTTCGACCGGCCAGCAGTCATGATGGGCGAAGGTGGCACAATTCCTTTTATGGGTATGCTTGGTGAACGGTATCCCAACGCGCAGTTTGTGATCACGGGAGTACTTGGACCCGGAAGCAATGCCCACGGACCCAACGAATTTTTGCACTTACCTACCGCTCAGAAACTGACGGGCTGTATCGCACAAATCTTAGAACTCCATCAAGAACGGAGTTAGCAAGATCAGCTCCCTCTCTTAGGTTGAAAATTTCTGGCTTGTCAAGCTATTCTTCTACCTGATGGAGACCGAGCGAAGCAAAAAGATTCTTTCGGAAAAAGAAGTGATTGCGAAAATCTCTGATGGGATGACTCTCGCTTTCGGCGAACCAGCTCCCATGGGATTTATTCGACAAATAATTAGAAACAAAATACGCGACCTAACTGTAATAGCTTCTGGCATGTCACTCGACATGCTCATTGCAGGCGGCTGCGTCAAAAAGGTCATAAGCTACTACGCCGGAGGTGGCTTTGGGGTGGCCGTTGCTCCTTCGTTTCGCCGCGCTTGCGAAAGCGGCGAACTGGACGTCTGGGAATGCGAGGAAGGTATTCTTACTACCGGCCTCGAGGCGGCCGGGAAGGCCCTTCCCTACCTGCCTTGGCGCGGTGGAGTAGGAACTTCTCTACCTAAAATCAACAAGGACCTAAAGCTCATCAAAGATCCGATTGAGGGTCAAGTTTTGCTGGCAGTACCCGCGATAAAACCGGACATGGCCTTCCTTCATGCGGCAGAATCAGATGCTTACGGCAACGTACAACACTACGAAGGTCCCGGGTGGCTAGACCTCTTCTTATATCGAGCCGCGAAAGCGACTATCGTCCAAGTGGAAAAAATTGTATCCAACGAGGACGTTAGAGCCAATCCTTGGGCCACTACTATTGCCGGTGCGGACGGAATTGTTCGCATGCCTTATGGAGCTCACCCCTTCTACAGCCGGGGATATTATGTGCAAGATACTTCGTTTCTTCGAAGTTATATTGATGTAGCAAAAGATCAGGGTGAGCAGCTCGAGGACTTCCTTACTCGCTATTTTTTCTCCCCTATTTCACACGAAGAGTATCTCGAAGAAGTAGGCATAAAACGACTACTCTCACTCTACGAGTACTAATACATGAACTGTACACCACAAGAGCTAATGGCCATCTTCCTTTCACGCGAACTGAAAGACGGGGAACAACTCCAAGTCGGCGTCGCATTACCAGTTCCTGAGGCTGCTGTTCGCCTCGCCCATATCATGCACGGCCCAAACATGGAGCTGATTTTTCTCGGAACTCGGATGAATGTTCATCAACTTGAATCTCTTCCATTACCCGCCTTTGGATGGGATCGAAGAGTGGTTCGTTGGGCCGAATCTTACAGCGATAGGGGACACCGATTTGATCAAGTAAAAGACTGGAACAAACGTGTATTTTTCATTGGTGGAATTCAAGTCGACCCTATGGGGAACACCAACCTAATTGGTATTGGAGAAAATCATAAACGCCTGAAATTCAGAGGACCAGGATCGGTGGGCACTCCAACTTTAAGTACACATGTAGGCCGCTACTACATCGTACTTAATCAACACTCTGCTCGGACGTTAGTTGAAAAATGCGACTTCATTAGCTCTGTCGGATGGAGCTCGGGGGGAGCAGATGCCCGGAAGAAATTGGGAATACCGGGAGGTGGACCCAAATACTGCGTAACTCCGCTCTGCGTTATGGATTTTACCGAGGAAGAAAAAACGATGCGGCTAAAATCTCTACACCCTGGCGTTACATGTGAAGAAGTGGAATTGAACACCGGATTTAGTCTCGTAATCCCAAACAGCGTTCCAACAACTACTCCACCAACAGAAGAAGAGCTAGACGTTCTTCGGACCCGCGTTGACAAGACAGGAATTTTACGAGGAACCTAATAACAAAGGAAAATCAAATGACCTACACAGTTATGGCTTGCAACACAGACACTCAAGAAATTGGGATTGCTTTAACAACTGTAACGATCAACTGCGCGCGCATAGCGCCCTTTCATCACGGCCTATTACCCAATTGGAATCCAAAAGGTCTGGTCGCTTCCCCGCAGGCCACGGTAAATCCGCATAATGCCCACAAGATGTTCGAACTCTGGGATAAAGGAAAGTCCTTCGCTGAAATTGAATCTACCCTTTCAACTTTTGACAGTCACTGGAGCTGGCGACAAGTCGGGGCGGTGACTGCTTCTGGAGAAGTCTATGCCTACACCGGAAAGGACGCCTGGAACCACGCGAGCCACATTAAGGGCGACGGTTCTCTTGCAATGGGTAACTTCATGAACGGACCAACTCCCGTTCAAGCAATGGCCGAAGCATTAAATGAAAATAAAAGTGA
>DKAI01000047.1:23492-32818 GCA_002450755.1 Deltaproteobacteria bacterium UBA6930 | reverse complement strand
AGGCGGCCTACGTAACAGAATTCTCAAGCCGACTCAAGAATGGTCTAGATACGTTGGTCGGAGAAGAAGGAGAAAAGCTTTCTGGGGGCCAACGCCAGCGAATTACAATTGCGAGGGCTCTCTTGAAAAACCCAGCCCTTCTTGTTCTGGATGAAGCTACAAGTGCACTAGATTCGGAGAGCGAGAGCTATGTCCAAAATGCACTCGACGAACTTATTACGGGAAGAACGGTCTTTGTAATCGCTCATCGCCTCTCTACCATAAGGCATGCAACGAAAATAATAGTTTTGGAACAAGGTCGAATTGTAGACTCCGGAACACACATAGAGCTTTCTCGAAGAGCAGGGCTATACAGAGAGCTTTTATCGCTACAAACTGGAACACCTGAAATACTGGAAGACTAACCTGTATGCATCGTTCTGTGATAAAGCCCTTCGACATCTTCTGAAAATCGCTTGATCTGAAAACGATTCTTCGCATCAACTCTCGCGGCTCTCGCCATTGTCGTCCTAAGGTTCGTTTCCGAAAGGAGGAGTTTCCAGTTTTCCGCAAGGGCCTTAGGTGACTCACCACTCAAAATGCCCGTTTTTCCGTCCAGAACTATCTCAGGAAGGGAACCTCTACGAGTTGCCACTACGGGAATCCCCATTGAAAGAGCTTCGATAACAGCCCGGCAGGTTCCATCACTACCCGGAACGAGAAACGTAAAAACATCGATGCAACGTATTACGTCTAAGTAGTCTGAGGTTCTATACCCGGCAAATACAACGCGATCGGATATACCAAGTTCGCGAGCTGGATCTTCTGCAACTTCCTTCCTATTCGTACCTCTCCCAATTATTAAGAGCCTGGCCTCGGGATCGCTTTCGAACAAATGCTTTGCAGCCTCCAAAAGAAGTGGGAATCGACGCCGGCGTTGACCTCGTGCCACGATACCTACTATGCGATTGCTTGTAGTCAAACCTAGTGAGTTCAGCACTTCTAACTTTTTAGGAGCCGGACAATAACGATCGGTATCGATTGCACCTAAAATTCCTGCGACAGGACCACTGCAAATTCCTTCATTGACCAGTGCGAAGAAAGGTGAAACACAAATTAATCCGTCGCAACCAAGACTAAATAACGCGTAATTATGTGGTAACCGCGAAATCGCCTCACCTGCCTTATAACTTCTTACCAACCGAGCCTTTCGTGTCTTAGATAATATCCCCAGTGCCCTCCACGCTAAAATGTGATCCCTCGTGTGCCACGTATGAACTACATCAATGTCGTTCTGTAATACCAAGTCACGTACGGCCTGAATGTCTTTCCGATCAGACCAAATTCTAGTTCCATGGTCATAGCGAAGTTTTAAGTCCAGAGGAAAACCGGCGTTCTTCGCTTCCCCCTCCAAACTTCGCACCGATGAATCAGGCGGAGCCGGGGCTGCCAATAGGACTCGATGACCCAGATCCGTCAATCCTCGCGCAAGTCGAACCATGGGTTCGGCGGGGCCAGTCCATTTCCAGTCACTGGTCATCAGCAGTACATTCACACCCGTCTCTCCATGGAAACCGTCTTGTCAGGATTCACAGACGGGGCGCCCGTTTCTCTTGAGATAGTCTTGACTCCCACAATTTTGCGTACTTAAGGAACACATGAAAGGAACTCACCACTGCAATAATTAAACCAGGAAATCCATCCCTAAATCCTTGTTTAAGAAAATATGCACGAATAAATCTTAAAAGCGGTCGAACCAAGAGGTCCGAAACATGAACGTTACGTTCCTTCTGAACCATAGAATCTCGAGCCATATCGCTAAATCGCTGCACCCTTTCCACCTGATCCGAGAGGTCTCTATAGCTATAATGTAAAATCGGTTTCCTAAGGCGACCAACCTCTCCGTCAACAATAAATCTTCCGTGAGGATTAGAGCCTTTCATTACTGTCCTGGAACGACGAAAAAGGCGTATTGGGTGATCTGGATAAAAATCGCCATGGCGAATCCATTTACCCAAGTGCCAAGTAACTCTCTCAATATAAAATCCCGACAATTTATCGCTTCGATTTTCGAGAGCGTTTTGAATCTCGCCTCTAAGTTCAACACCGACCTCCTCATCAGCGTCAAGAGAAAGAACCCATTCGTGAGAAGCTTGTGAAACCGCGAAGCTCTTCTGTTCGATATCTCCCTCATATTTGTGGATAACTACCTTAACATTCGATTTACGCGCGACTGCTTCCGTCTCAGCATCGCCTTCTGAATCCACAACCACTAACACTTCATCCGCAAAAGCGGCGGAACGTATGGCTCGTTCAAGAAGCTCTTTTTCTCTGTACGCAATGATGCAGATAGATAGCGAAGTCAAGCTCGCAACCTTTCCACCGAGACCACTCCCCTAACTCTTTCTATTTCTCTCATTACTCCGCTTAAAACCCCGAGATGTGCCACCCAAAGATCAAATGTCTGGGTCGCAGTTCTATTAGAGTGCGTTTCAACCCGTGCAGCACCTATATTAATACCCGCAGTCGAGATCGTTTTCGTAACCTCTGCAAGAAGACCCGGTTCATCCCGAGACGTTACCCTTACTCGAACGAGGCGAGGAGCACTTTTTGATCCTGCGTCCCATTCAACTTCAATGCGCCGTTCTGGATCGAGCGAAAACACGACTCGACAATCATTTTGGTGCAAGGTGACCCCCCGGCCTCTCGTAACAAAGCCCATAATTTCATCCCCGGGCAGGGGATTACAACATTTTCCGTAACGAATTAAGACACCTTCTTGTCCTTGAACCCTAACACCGGACTCATCTTCGGGCTTCCGTGACTCTCTGTTAAAAATATTCCGAAGGCCAACACGAGATTTTTTCCGTTGAGGAACATCAGGTTTCCAGTCTGGTCGCAAAGAGCGAACCAACCTTGCAGCCGGGACTCTTCCGTAACCCACAGCAGCGTAAAGATCTTCCTTGGAGCCATTGACTACGTTCCGTGCAATCGTATTCAAATCCCCATCATTTTCCAACCTAAGAAGAGAAAACCCCGCAAGCCTAAGCTCTCTCTCAAGGATTCCTCGTCCAAGTTCTCTACTACTTGCGTTTTCTTCCAGTCTGATCGCGTGACGTATTCGACTTTTTGCTTTCGCAGAAACAACAAAGTTGAGCCATTTTTTTTTTGGAAGCTCACTCTTTCGACTTTCGATCTCAACGGTATCTCCATCAGAAAGCCTATGGCTAAGGGCAACTATCTTCCCATTGACCTTCGCCCCAAAACAACCGTCTCCTATTTCACTGTGAACCGCGTAGGCGAAATCAATTGGTGTCCCTCCTTTAGGAACATTAATTACGTCCCCTTTCGGAGTGAAAACAAATACCTCATCGGGGAAAAGGTCAACTTTCACTGTGTCGAAAAATTCATGCGGATCCGAAAGTTCCACCTGATGTTCAATTAGTTGCCGAAGCCAAGCAAATTTTTCGTGATCTTCTGCATCCACTCTTTCTTCTTGTTGTTTATACCGCCAGTGGGCCGCTATCCCAAACTCTGCGTTTCGGTGCATTTGTTCAGTTCGAATCTGAACCTCCATCCGTTCCCCATATGGTCCAATCACGGTTGTATGCAATGACTGATAACCATTGGGTCGCGGCAAGGCGACATGATCTTTAAATCTACCGGGAACAGGAGACCACGTAGCGTGAACCAATCCGAGTGCCGTATAGACAGCACCTTCATCTGCACTCAACACAATTCGAAAAGCGATCACGTCATAAATTTCATCTAGAGAAACACCTTGAGATTCCATTTTATTATGAATTGAAGCAAGGTCCTTCAGCCTTCCCGTCACCTCCCCTTCTAATGATGCTAGAGCGAGCTGTTTTGAAAGGACCCCTATAACTTCATCGATATATTTCGTTCGTTGGGTATGAGCTCCGCGAAGTTTTTGCTCCAATTCCGATGCCGCTAAGGGTTTTAGCGCTCGAAAAGAAAGCTCTTCGAGCTCCCTTCTCATCCAATAAATTCCTAGTCGATGCGCCAGAGGCACATAAATATCCAAAGTTTCCTGAGCAACCCGACTCCGAGAGGGCTCGTTCATAAATCCTAGCGTGCGCATGTTATGAAGACGATCCGCCAGCTTAACCATCAGAATCCTAATATCCTTTGACATGGCGATAAGCATTTTTCGGAAATTTTCGGCCTGACGTTCTCGGGCCGACTTAAATTCTATTTTTGCAATTTTCGTCAGACCTTCGACAAGAAAGCCCACCTCCTCACCGAACTTATCCGATATTTCATCAACCGTACTGTGAGTATCCTCGACCGCATCATGCAAGAGGCCTGCTGTAATCGTAACCGTATCCATACGCATATCTGCGAGAATTCCCGCCACCTCCAACGGGTGAACGAGATACGGCTCACCGGACAAACGTTCCTGCCCATCGTGGACCTTGGCTGTGTAAACGTATGCTCTTTGAAGAAGACGAAGATCGGAATTGGGATCATGTTTCAATACTCGATCTGCTATGTCATTAAAGCGCAACATGTAGAATCTTAGATTTTCCTCTGAAAAATAGAGCCCCTTATACGCCTGAACAAGGAACCTTCTTTATTCAAACTAATCTTAACAGTCTTTGGGAATCGAATAGCGACTCCTCACCTCATTAGTAGCTCCAGCTCTTTCAGCTTCGATAATCTCTTTGACTGAACTGACGCAAGTAGCCAAGTCATCATTGACAACCGCGTAATCAAAACCTCTAACCGCTTTAAGCTCTCGCTGTGTCATAGCAAGGCGACGTTCGATCACTTCAAGACTGTCAGTACCTCGACCTCTTAGTCTCCTCTCCAACTCTTCTGTCGAAGGAGGGAGCAGAAATATAAATCTTGCGTCTTGTCGTCGATTCTTAATCTGAGCAGCTCCTTGAACCTCTATCTCAAGAACGAGGTCACAACCATCCGACAATGGAGCATCTATTGCATCACACGAGGTTCCATACAAATTAGCCGAATATTCTGCCCACTCTAAAAATGCTCGATCCTCGATTAACATCCGAAACTCATGTTCGCTTACGAAGTGGTAGTCTCTTCCGTCTTGTTCATTGGGCCTTCTTTTTCTAGTGGTATGAGAAACAGAAATCATGAGCTTGTCGTCACTTGAAACTAAAGTTTTGCAGACGGTCGTCTTCCCAGTTCCCGAGGGCGCAGAAATCACAAAGGGTATTCCAGGGCACACTACTAATTTCCCCCTTCCTCTCCTGCATAATCCAGGAGTCGAGCGGAAATCGTTTCGGGATTGATCGCTGACAGAACGATATGATTACTATCCGTCACTAGAATCGAGCGCGTTCGGCGCCCCTGCGTCGCGTCCAGAAGACGGCCTTCTTTAGAGGCTTCCTCCCGAAGCCTACGCATCGGGGAGGAATGAGGAGAAATTACCGCCACCACCCGTTCGGCCGAGACTAGATTTCCGTATCCGACATTTAAAAGTCGACGAAAATCGGAGGCACGCGTCTTATCATCCACATTTGACATTTTCACTCAACATTCTGCACCTGCTCCCGAATCCGTTCAAGCTCGGTCTTCAGATCTACCACCAAGTGAGACAAAGAAACATCTGCCGCCTTAGAGCCTATCGTATTCGCTTCCCTCCCCATTTCCTGCAAAAGAAACTCTAGCCGCCTTCCAACTGGCGCGGGATTAGAAGAGAGCGTTTCGGAAAAAGCCTCAGCATGACCAGACAAGCGGACCAATTCCTCGCGAATATCCATCTTGTCTGAGGCGATTACTACTTCGTGATGCAGGCGGGCGTCGTCTAAAATACCAGTCTCTTGTCTTAAGAGATCAACGCGTTTCCGAAGGCGCTCGCGGACAGCCTCTACAACGACTTCGGCAAGAATATCAATACTATTGACGAAACTCTTAATGCGGTCGATTTGTGCTCTCAGCTCCGCTTCTAATACTGCACCTTCCTTCTTCCGCATCTGGTCCGCAGCCGATAGGGCCTCAGAAAGAGTTCCCAGGAGGGCATCATCGTACGAACTCATGTCTATTGAAATCTCGGACGCACGTACGACTCCAGGCAGGCTCAGGAGTACCTCTAAGGACAAACCACTTCCCAAGCCAAACTTTTCCGCGATTTCCTTTCCATTGCTAAGATAATTATCAATAGCGGACCGTGAGATGCGGATCTGGGTCTCATTCGAAAAATCCCCTGAATACGTCAACGCAATATCAATCTTCCCCCTCGAAAAAGTCTCCTTGGCAAGACGCCTCACATCCTGCTCAATATTGGGAAAGTTACGAGGCATCCTTACTGAAATATCCGCATGCCTGTGATTTAGGGTCCGTACTTCGATAACAACAACTGCCTCACCAATTGAAGCAGAGGCTCTACCATACCCAGTCATGCTACGAATCACGTGCTTCTCACACTTCTTGCAGACTCTACCGATTGCGGAAGTAAATCTCGTATTTCATCTAATGACGCAGTAGCTGTTCCTAGCTTTCCTACTACGACGCTAGCGGCCGCGTTCGCAATCACAGCTGCTTCTACAAGGTTCGCTCCCGCAAGTCGGGCGAGGGTCAACGCAACTATAGAGGTATCCCCGGCCCCCTGAACATCGAACACTTCGCTACGAGCCGCAGGCACATCAAGACCGTCTTCCATTTCCTCAAAAACTGTCATTCCCTCAGCGCCCCTCGTGACTATAACCGGAGAGCCACCAACACGTTTACGGATCCTAAAGACCGCTTTGACAAGATCCGCCCTGTCTTTTAGCGGAAAGCCTGCCAATGCTTCGACTTCGCGCAAATTTGGTTTAATAAAGGAAGCACCTTTATACATGTTGATCTCAAACTTCGGATCTACCGAAACCCCAAGCCCACGAATTTTAGCGCGCTTTATTACACCACGAACGAGAAACGGAGTAAGCACTCCCTTACCATAGTCTTCTAAAATAACTCCATCAGTTTTATCTAAGGAGCTATCGACAAGAGCCAACATTGCCGTCTCGAGCTGCCTATCTATGGGCAAATCAGTTTCCCGATCAAACCGAAGCATTTGTTGTGATCTTGCGCCAACACGCGTCTTCTGCGTAGTCAAACGATCGTCTACTCTGATCAGCGTATTTGGATCAAATCCTAGATCGCTCACTAAGGACGTTACTTGACCTCCCGCGTAATCATTCCCAACTATCGAGCAGAGAACTCCCTTGACTCCAAGCGCAGCAATATTCCTCAAAACATTGCCTGCACCTCCTAACGCTGTTGACTCACTCTTAACGCGAACAACTGGGACCGGAGCTTCAGGATTTACGCGATCCACATCGCCCCAGAAATACTCGTCAATCATGACGTCACCAACCACCAACAGTCGCAAAGAACTGAATCTTTCGACCACCTTCTCCAGCTTACCGAGATCTAGCCTGGGCAACTTTGTTCGCGTCATTAACGAGTTAAACCTCTCTGGACTAGCTCTGATGTTGCCTGCTCAACTCGGTCCTCTGGATGCTGCCTTCGCAACCAATCAAGTAATTCCCGCAAACCATCAGCTAGTTCGACGTTTGGCTGAAAACCCAAGTCTTTTCTTGCGCTGTTGATATCTGCAAAGCAGTGCCGGATATCTCCCGTCCTGTATTTACCCATAATCTCTGGAGGGTCTGGAAAATCCAACTGACTTGAGAGCGTATCGGCAACTTCTAATATCGAAGTTGGCTTCCCAGTACCAATGTTAAATGCCCTTCCAATTCCACGATCGGTTTTCATGGCACAAAGATTGGCCTCAACAATATCCCTCACATTTACAAAGTCTCTCGTCTGCCTCCCATCTTCAAAAATCATAGGGGACTTTCTGTTAAGAAGGCGGGCAGAGAAGATCGCCATCACCCCTGTGTACGGATTGGAAAGAGCCTGTCTCGTTCCGTATATGTTGAAATAGCGAAGAGCAACGGTCGGGATATCGTAAGCGCTACCTACCGTAAGGAACAGTTCTTCTTGATCTCGTTTTGTAACGGCGTAAACCGAGGTAGGCCGAAGAGGCTTTGATTCATCCGTAGAAATTGGAGAAAGTGGCTTTCCTTCTGCATCTAAACATTCGAACTTTTGAGACGCCATTTTTTCATCATCGCGCAATGATGGATAAACCACTTCATTCTTGCTATCGAGATAGGCTCCCTCGCCGTATATTGACATTGAGGACGCTATTACGATCCTCTTAATGCGGTCCTTTCTTTTAATAACTTCTTCCAACACTACAGCAGAACCGATGCCGTTTACTGAAACGTAGTGTTCGATCTCGTACATTGACTGTCCCACGCCGACCGCTGCCGCCTGATGGAAGAGAACTTCAATATCTTCAAGTGCTGCAGCTACGCATTCACGATTTCTTACATCGCCCACAATGAGCTCCGCACGTTGGTTAAAATACGAAGGAGGCTTTCTTTTTCCTCCATGAACTTGTGGATCCAGATTATCTAGAACCCTTACATCGTGACCCTGTCCTACCAACCTATCTACGAGGTGGGACCCCACAAAACCCGCACCACCAGTAACCAAGATTTTCACGAACTCTTCCTATTTCTGCGCTGGCCGGTAAGCCCCCAACCAGCTGGTTGACCTATTAGGTGCCAAGAAAGTATCCTCACATCGGCTTGCCAACGTCCCCACAGGTCTTTAGTTAGGAACGCTCGGAATAACCCTAAAACTACGTATAGTGCGAGTTTTAAACAACGGATTGTTTGCAAAATTAGCCAGGAGAACCTATTTCGATTTTTACGAAAAAAACGATAGAGAGACCTGTGATACTCGACCCGAGTAGCAGTCGGTAGCTTCTTTTTCGTACTTGCGCCAAAAATGTGGACAACTTGAGCCGTCGGCACGTGGACCACCTTGTATCCAGCTTTCTTGATCTGAAAGCACCAATCAGTTTCTTCTAAAAAAAAGAAGTAGTCTTCCGGCATAAGCCCTACTTCTTCAAGAACTTCTCTCCGCACGAAAAGACAAGCCCCCAAAACAGCATCAACCTCGATCGGTTCTTCGTGAGGGTAACGCTTGCTGGGGAAGGACTTGGGGAAGAGCGTCTCCAAAACACCTCTAGGAATTATTTCGGAAATTAGGCTGGGAAAGTTATGAATGCAGTTCTGCTTGCTCCGATCCGGGTTGAGCAGTTGAGGTCCAACGACTCCAACACTCGGATTGCTATCAAGAAAACGAACGCATGATTCCAATGCATCGGGCAAAATAAGGGTATCACTATTGAGGAGAAGAGCGTGTCTCCCGTTAGACCGTTTTAGTCCCACGTTATTGCCGCGAGCAAAGCCTAAATTTTCAGGCAGATCGATTAAATCGACCCAGGGAAATCGTGA
>DKAI01000047.1:0-23108 GCA_002450755.1 Deltaproteobacteria bacterium UBA6930 | reverse complement strand
CCTGATCCCGTGCGGGCAAGAACAACTCTTTCTATAGAGGAAAGCGCGTCGAGAAGAACTTCTCGGGCGTTCCAGGTGACAATTACTATGGAGAGGTCTTTCAGAGGAATCCCTCGCGAATTCAGTATGTTAGGTGTTCGCCCCGCCGGCGAGTTTTACAGACGCTAACAATGGGACGACGTTGCCGCCAATCCCAGGTCTCTAACGCGTCGATCATGCCAAAAGACGTATGGCTTTTCGAAGAATTTCTTCAGGGGATATGAGGGACATACATGGTGCGGCCGCGCAGCCATGACGACAAGGGTTGCACGCTATATCGATTCTTACTCTGTCCCAAGGAGTTCCCTCGTAGGGAGTATTTTCAATTGGATCCGTTGGCCCCATCAACTGAATGACTGGTATCCCCAAGAGAGACGCCAGATGCATAGGACCTGTATCACCTCCCACGTACAGCCGCGACAACGAAAGCAATGCGGCTAAAGAAGCCAGAGATGGAGTAGCAGGTGAAAAATACGCCGCACCTTTTGCGGCATTGTAAACTGCTTTGACAAAATCCCTTTCGCCGGAAGCGGGGCCCCACGTTAGCAAGGGAAGATATCCTGCTTTTGAAAGTCCCCTAGCGACCTCTCCATAACCGTCAACGGTATAACGCTTGTAGGCTGCGCCCGAACTAGCGCCTGGATTAATGCACACCAACCTCTCCTGATTAAAGCCAGGAATATCTTCTCGGAGCCTGGCATGAAGAGCGTCTCTAATTCCGCTTTCAATCGAAAAAACTGGATCCACTGAGGTTGTTCCAATCCCTAAAAAGGAGATCATTCCTCGGTTTCGCTCAAATCGACTCGATTTCGTGGGGCTTAATTCAATACGATCAGTAGCAAAAAGGTGGCCAAACTCCTTCCCATAAGGCGGGCTATATGCCACCCTCCGCGCCGCTCCAGAAAGAAACCCCAATAGCCCACTTTTGAAAATTGAATGAAAATCTAGCACCAGATCAAAATCGGAGGATCGAAGGTCCTGGAAAAACGTCCGCAACAACCGGCCCGCGGTCAGCAAATTTCCCTTCGTGGCCGCCTCTTTAAGGCTATCGCGCGGAAAAATCACAACTTTGTCAAGCCATACCACGCTATCGAGGATTGTTTTAGCCTTTGGTTCCACTAACCACGCGATATGAGCATCAGGATAGTATTTCCGAAGACAACTTGCTGCAGGTACGGTTCGTACTACGTCCCCAACGGCTCCAAGCCGTATTATCAATATTCGTGAGGCTTTTGGGGCCTGAACTAGCTGATTTTGACAATGAAGCATCCTATGCCTCGCGTAGCGGTGTGCGAGCGTTAGCATAGACGTGGATGCGCTGGACAGGAACCCTTTCTCGATACCTGATTCGTGAGGTGGCCTTATACTCCTTAGTTGGTCTACTAGGAGTAGGCTCAATACTTGTGCTCCAAAACCTTTTAAGGCGGCTAGGCGACTTGGGAGGGGTAGGAATTTCATTTGGCGACATAGCAAGCGTCGCCGGCAATTTATCCGCCATGCTGGCCTCATATGCCGTGCCCGTAGCTTTCCTTTTTGGGGTATTAGCTGCCATCGGGAGAATATCTGCAGATTCTGAGTGGACTGCCATGAGAGCCTTAGGGGTAAGCTTTGCTCAAATCATCCGACCGATCATGGTCCTAGGCTGTCTTGTCGCTTTTGGAACAGCGCACCTACTCCACAACGTAGAGCCCAAAGCAAGACGCGACATGAGAACTCTTGCAGCAACCGTGGCGGCAAACGGCTCGATGATCAAGGCCGGAGAATTTATACGGCTTGATAACGAAGGGAAACGACTGCTTTTCGTTGAGAGCCGCGGCCCCGAGATGGAACTTAAAGGGGTAGTTATATCTGACCATACCAACCGGGCCAGACCCTTCACTATCTTCGCAGAGTCGGGATCCTTCACTTTTGATCAAGAGACTGCCGCGGTAACCCTCACCCTCGCGGAGGGTGATATTCATTTCGAAAATCAGAATGCCGGAACTTCCAAATATCGAAGGATTGCATTTGGTAATGCCAGCTATATGTTTGATCTTGGAGACATCCTAGGTTCTAACGTTAACCGTCTTCGACCTCCTGAACTTGAGACTTCAACGTTGCGACAAGTCCTCAATAATTTTCGCGTAGAGGGTGTAGCTCCGTCCTGGGCCAGAGTAAAGCAAATCGAGCCCTACGAAATTCAGCTACACCGAAGATATGCGGTCCCTTTTGCCTCGGTTCTCTTTGCTTTTCTCGGCGTAGCCCTTGGAGTTCGCAGGACTCGAGGTGCTCGATCATGGGGAGCGCTCTTGTGTGTGATCATCGTTTTTCTTTACTACACAGCTCTTTCTTTCGGAATATATCTTGCCGAAAATGAATTTCTTCCTGTCATGGCCGCGCTTTGGCTTCCTAACTTACTAACTGCGGGGCTCGCCCTGGTGACCTCGTTACGCGCACGTCGGATAGAACTCTGATTGGCGCAATTCCCATAGCTAAGAAGAACTCCGTAGTCCTCTACGGAACGCCTCGATTTGCAGAAGCCTTGCGAAGAACAGATCTTTGTAGACCAGGAATTCTTGCAGAACTCTTCTCACAGCCACTACTCATTCAAGGGAGAAGCAAGACGGCACTCTTATCTTTGCCAGGTGAAGATAACCAATTCTTTCTGAGAAACTTGAAACGAGGTGGGCTCTTGGGACGGTACCTGGATCGGCTTAGAATTAGTCTGCGAAGGCCGAAGGAAGAAATACGCACAAATTTAGCTTTATATCTAAAAGGTGCTCCAGTACCCGAACCAGCGCTGATTCTTATTGAAAGAGGCAAAGGTGGTGTAATCGGTACTGTATATATCGAGCAGAGCTTAGATGGCCTAGCTTTTTTAGAAAACGATCTCTCTTGGATAAAAAAAAGTCAGTCTATCCGACTTTTCGCACAGGCTATACGCAAGTTTCATGACGTGGGCGGCCGTCATCCAGACCTCCAAATAAAAAACCTTTTAATCGCGTTTAGTCCCAAACCCCAAGCGTATGTAATCGATCTTGACAAAGCGAGCCTAGGAAGCCCTCCAACCGTCCGAAGGCGCGCAAAGGAACTCATGCGATTATATCGATCCCTCGGAAAACGGAACGCTCTCCACCTTATAGGAAGGGAAGGAATAGCAATTTTCGTTTCCGAATACTGTCGATCACTCGACCCCCAAGAATCGCGGAACCTTCGAAAAAAACTTTGGCAGGAGTTACATAGAGCTTGGCGTGGAGTCAGACTCCATGCTCTGTTCTACCCTGACGGGATAACCTCAGTGAAATTGCCTCCTCGACGATTCCGCTAAGAAATTCTTCGAAGCGAAAAGGTTCAGAAAGAACTAGATCAATCCCTAAGACCTGAACATTTTGGAGCCATTCCTGATCAAGTTTCACTGCATCCTTTTCCGTAGTCAGCCAGAGAGGGGCTTGGTCGGCGAGATTTCTCAAGTTATCCCCTACGTACCGATGATGATCCGGGAAAAACTTTGTCGCAACAACTTTGGCACCCAGTGATTCAACTGTTAGCTTGAAACTCGAAGGCCGTGCTATTCCGCACACGAGACCGACCTCCTTATCTTTTAAACTTGAAAGCGACCTAGGAACCCCTCCACTTAGTTGAAACAATCGCCTGGGCTCACGATTAGCCCGAAACATGGGCTTTCCGGGTGCAAAAGTATCGAGCATAAGCGATTCGGAAGGTCTGAGCTCTCCATCGATTATTACGAAGGCATCAGCGTGGGCAAGCGCCTCAACTGGTTCTCGCAGTCGGCCCAAAGGGAGAAGCTCAGAATACTCCAAGCCAGCGTCCGCATCGATTGCGACCAGGTCCAAATCTCGAGCTAAGCAATGATGTTGGAAACCGTCATCCAATATCAGTACTTCAGTCCCAAAGAGAGAAAGAGCCGTAGCTCCCGCCTGGCCTCGGTCTCGCCCAACCACAACTGGTACTGTCGGCAAACTCTTCGAGATCAGAAAAGGTTCGTCCCCGGCTTTACTCCACCCGTCGATTGTATGGGCACCATCTGAAACTATCTCCACCTGCCGAGATTCAAGACGACCATACCCTCTGCTGGCAATACAAATCCGAAGGCCCTTGGCCGCGAGCCTTTTAGACACCTCAAGAACTAAAGGAGTCTTTGCTGATCCACCAACGCTAATGTTTCCGATACTTACCACCACGCATTCTAGTTCTCGACGACTCTTCCACCCCTTTTCATAAACGAAACGGTGCAGGCGAGCGCCGAGTTCGTAAACCTTAGATAGAATCCAAAGAAAACTTCGCAGTACCCGACATCGAGAATATTTGTCCCATTTCATTTTTGCATCCGATCAAATAGCCACTGAGCGTTCTCGGACGCAGTTCGGAATCGGTCTGTCGATCTTCCGTTAACTAAATTCCGATTCGGATTAGTAGTAGTCTCACCTTGAAAAAATGAAAGAACGGATGCCTCTAGTTTTCGCTCATCAGACACCACCTCTAACACTTCCTCTTGTTCAAATTCTTTCACAAGGTGTTCAATGTTTTGGATGTGAGGCCCAATTAGAACCTTTACCCCTAACTGAATAGCCTCTAGCGGATTATGTCCACCTCGATCCACCAGCGATCCTCCAACAAAAACAAGGCTGCTAAACGAAAAGATGCCTTGCAGTTCTCCTATTGAATCAAGCAGCAAGACTTCTCCGGGCTCAAGAGAACTCCCTACTAAATCAGATCGACGAATAACTGAAAGTCCTGGGAGCGAGCTTTGCTCTAACGCTTCTCCAAAACGTTCGGGATGGCGCGGTGCGATCACCAGGACAGGGCAATCATCGCCCATTTCCCCTTTTAACCTGCTTTGGATTACTGCGACAAACTGCTCCTCCTTTCGATGAGTACTTGCCGCCACCCATACCGTTCGATTGACTAAAGCCTTCTTTAGCTCAAAGGCGCATTCCGGTACTTCCTTAGAATTTTGGAGTTTTAAATCTCCTGTTACAAATACTTTGTCTCGTGAAGCACCCAAGCGTACAAACCTTGCAGCTTCTTTGTCGCTCCTCGCGCCAATCGCCGAAAGACTCGATAAGACTCGATTGAAAAAAAACCTCGCCTTTCCATTACGCGCTGCGCTTCTTTCAGACATTCGAGCAGAGAGGAGGAAAACGGGAATACCTAAATTAGATGCTGTTTTGATATGAATTGGCCAAAGTTCTTTCTCCAAGAAAACTAATGCGCGCGGTTGAGCACCGCGGAATACTTTAGCAACGGACCAGGGATGATCGAAAGGAATCAAATGGCACGGCATTGATGGGTGTTCTTCGCGAGCTAGGTCTCGCCCGGTAGTGGTACTGGTCGTCGCAACACATCTTACACCAAGTCGTTCTAATTCTTTAACTAACTCGAGACCTGAACGAATTTCTCCAACACTAGCACCGTGAATCCACACAGCACCTGGCCTCAACCTCCCCCAAAAACCAAAACGCTCCAAGATCCCCCTCCTCCAACGAGGAGAAAACGATACACCAATCCCTATAACCGGAAGAACCAAGACCGCCGTCAATACGGCGATGCTATGCCCGAGCAGTCCCATCGATCATCTCTGCTGCAACCGCCGCAGCATTAGAGCTTGCTCCGCCCTTACCAAGAGATCGAGCCAGTTTCACGAAACTCGCTTTTTGATCTTCACGTGCGGGACCTTCAATCAACTCCAGAAGCGCGACAGCAATTTTGTCAGGCTGAGCTTCTTTCTGCAAAAACTCCGGAACAACCAGTTCTCCCGCAACGAGGTTTGGAAGACTCAAGCTCGGAATCCGTTTGAGATGCTTTAGGGCGAAGGCGGTGAACCTATGAGATTTTGCCGCCACCACAGTTGGCGTTCCTAGAAGGGCAAGTTCCAGAGTGATCGTGCCCGGCTTCGCTAATGCGACATCGCTCGCGCGGATCAGATCGTAAGTACATCCATGAAACAACTTGACGTCAAGAGAACTATCCGAGCTTTGCATGTTGATCTCTCTTTGAATGTCATCCATCTCGACCGAATCAGCCACTCCTATAGCAAATGAAGCGGAAGGACAGGCAGTTGCAATACAACGCGCAGTTTCTAGGTACAACGGGAGGCAGTACTCGATTTCGTTTCGCCGACTTCCTGGAAACATGGAGAAAATCAGTGAGTTTGAAGGAAAGCCTAAATTCTGTCGAGATATTTCTCTATCTCCTGAAGAAGCCGAGCACGGAAGCCGTTCTATAAGGGGATGCCCTACGTACTCCACTCTGAGTCCGGTATTCGCAAACACTTCCTTCTCGAACGGAAAAATCACACAAGCACGATCAACCCGGTTCACGATCTTTTTTATTCGGTACTTCCTCCAAGCCCAAACTTGAGGCGTTATGTAGTACAAAACCGGGATACCTAAATTGTGTGCAACACGAGCCAATGGAAGGTTAAAGTCTGGAGAATCTACAAGGACTAACAAATCTGGCGACGTCTCATTTATCGCTGCCCTCATTGCTTTGTAAATAGCCCAGATCCGATTCGCATCTCTCAGCACTTCGAACAGACCGCCGACTGCAAGCTCCTTTTGATTAACAAGAAGTTCTACTCCAGCGCGCTCCATATGCGGTCCACCCAGGCCCTCAATTTTTAAACGAGGCAACATAGCCGATAAAGCCTTTGCAAATACTGCCGCGTGCAACTCTCCAGAGGCATCGCCAGCTGAGATCAGAACTTTTCTCATAACGCCATTCACTATCTGGCAGGACCAAAGCAATTGAATCGCCTGCCCTGTTACGGACTCCCTTAACTAGAGATCCCTTCAACTATACGGCTTGCGGTGCGCAGTGCACTTACTCCTGCCTTAGCGCTATTCACAAGCGTTTTTCCGAGTGTCACACTTTCAACAAAGACTTCCACCTCGTTGAGAAGCGCATCTGATTCATCGATTTTTTGTTTGATGGCACGAACTTCGTCTTCTTTCTCTTTGTTACCAAATTTAAACTTAGATATGAAGAACTCTTTTTTGAGAAGGTCTAAAAAAAAGTACTCCGTACCTTGGAATATGCGAATGTTTCTCTCTTGCACTTCCGAAACACGGCTAGCGTTGAGATGAGCCACTCTGTCGTTGCTGAAGTACAATGCAGCCTTAGCAATATCGACCTTATCCGTAATAAATGATACACCGGTTGAATCAATACTCTCAGGCTCTTCCCTAAAAAGTCGCTGCACAATATCAATATCATGAATCATCAAATCACGAACGACGTCTACATCGGATCCCCTTTTTGAAAAGGGCCCTAGTCGATTCGTCTCTATAAAGTGTGGCTCACTTACTTTACCCACGGCACATAATAAGGTGGGATTAAACCACTCCACGTGCCCCACCTGAAGAACGCGCTGGTTACGATCGGCTAGTGAAAGCAAAGCATCACCTTCTTCAGCCGTAAGTGCGATCGGTTTTTCCACAAGCACGTGAAGGCCGGCATCAAGACAATTTTTTACAGTGGTAAAATGCTCCACTGTGGGCACTGCGACTACAGCGGCGTCGACCTGATCAAGCAAGATTTTGTAATTTTTCTCTCGCCTGGACGGATGCTCAGGAAAGATCTCATTACACCGATCGTCATCAACATCTGCTATCCCAACAAGCTCAACCAGTCCTTTATTCTCAATTTCTATTATTTTCTTGGCATGAAGGAGCCCCATATGGCCTGCCCCTATGATGAGTACTCGCGGGCTACTCACCGGCATCGTCCCTGAGAATTAACTCCGAGAATTGAGATTCCTCTGCGATCTGCCTCCGAAAAAAAACTCTCACGTTGGACGATCAGCGTTGCTCCCGCCTCAACTGCAATTGCCTTGACTCCAACGGAAGAGGCAACTTCTAGAGTCGCCAGGCCCACGACAGGAACGTCAAATCTTGGATCCTGATTCGGTTTTGCAACTTTTATTACCGATGACCCGACTCCCGACAGGCTACCTCCCCTTCGAATTGCTTCATCTGTTCCCTCAATGGCTTCTAGGGAAAAAACTGCCTTCCCTCTCACTACAACCGTCTGGCCCACATCGACCTCTCCTAATTTTTTAGCAATCGGCCAACCAAACAAGACATCTTCAATTTGATCATCGGTAGGCTCGACTCCGCCTAATATTCCCTCTTCAGCTACAAGGTCTGGACAAACGGCGCATTGTTCTACAAGGATAAAACCTTCTGACTCGAGAGCTCTTGCAAACGTCCGCAAGATCGAATCATCTTTACGATCACCTAGCTTCCCCATCAGTTCGAACAATTTCGCATCGGGCCTAAGAGCAGAAAGATCTTGAAAAAGAAATTTCTTCGGTACTTTCCCAGTCAAAAGAATTTTTTTGCACCCACTCGTCTTGAATATTTCAAACAGAGTTCCAATCTGTCCGAGATAAATACGAGCCCCACCACCTTTACTGCAATCAAACTCCGAATCGGTCAGGTCGTGAAATCCAACCGTTACTACCTGGCCTCCCCGTCTAGCAATACTTGTGACCGCCTCTTGAGGAAATTGGCCTTCGCCGGCAACCAGACCGATCTTTTCTGTCAATTCTCGCCCGTCAACGACTAATTCCTCGCTGAGAATTCTCTATGAAATCAATTAGCCTTGCGACTTCAGAAACGCCCTGGAGTTCCTCTCTAACTCGTGCAATTGCTGGCTTCAAGCGCAGTTTGGAGTTAAAGAGCAAATGAAAGGCTCTTTTGATTGCCTTTCTCGACTTAGGCGAGAACCCGCGTCGACGAATGCCTACAGAATTGATTCCTGAAAGGCGAGCTCGGTGACCCGAAACGAGTGAGAAGGGCGGTGCATCCTTAGTTACGCCTGCCATCCCCGCCACCATCGCAGATTCTCCTACCCTCGCAAACTGATGAACTCCACAAAATGCCCCAAGAACTGCATAATCTTCGATAACCACATGCCCGGCAATCGCGGTCTGGCTAGCAACAATGACATGCGAGCCGATTTGAGTGTCGTGGCCCACGTGAGCACCATTCATGATAAAGTTATCGTCGCCGACACGCGTACAACCGCCACCAGCTGGAGTACCGACGTGTATGACAACATTTTCTCGAATCACATTGGATTGCCCAATTATCAGCTGAGTTTCCTGTCCCGAAAAGCTCTTATCTTGAGGTTGTTCGCCAAGAATCGTGTTAGAGAATACCTTAGTCTTTTCCCCAACCTTGGTGAGACCAGTAATAATCGCGTGTGATCTAACCTCAACCCCCGGCGCAAGCTCCACGTCCGGGCCGATAACGACAAAGGGGCCGATATCAACGTCATTCGCGATCTTTGCTGCCGGATCAATTACAGCTGATGGATGCACTCGAGCCACTAGAAATTACCCCCCAGAATTAAATCGCGTTACTACGTCGTCCGTGATATCGAGAGCCTCTCTCGTATAGATTATTCCCGGTGTGTCACGTGCAAGAATGACAGTAAATCCGCGGTCACGCCCGACTTTTTCTACTACTCGCACCAATTTGGCTTTTAGGGGGGCTTCTAATTTACCTTGCTGAATCTTCAAGTCTCCTTGAAGTTCTTTTGTTTTATTCTCGATCTTGTTACGAAGTTCAAGCATATCTGTCTGTTTTTCGAAGAGAGCCTCCTCAGACAAAACGTACTTCTTCCCTTCCAACTCTTCTTGCAAGGCCTTGGCCTTCTCATAAAGAGGTAAAATTTCGGCTCGTGCGTTCTTTTCTTTTCTTTGAAATTCTTCTCGTGCTTTTTTTCCATCAGTGGTAGCAAGAATTGCTTGTTCAACATCTACCACGCCTATCTTGATGGGTGCATCCTGAGCCGCCAGTGACCAGAACAACGTTGCAACAAAGAGAATGATTAAAACTGTCTTGTTTACGCACTTCATTGAGAGTGCCTCCTTTTTTTTTCGCCCACTTCTTTTACCTACTTTCACTTCAAATTAGTTCTTGACTTGACGTTACCCTTAGATCGTTTCAGAACTGGGCGCCGCCCATTGAGAACTCAAATACTGTACCGTCTTCGTCTTCTTCGAGCTTGTCTATAGGAACCCCGACAAATGCCTCTACAGGACCAAATGGTGAGTACCAGAGGCCACCAAAACCAGTACCGTACCGCCATTCATCGAAATCCCAAATATTTTGCTCCTCATCAAAGGCATTGCCCATATCAAGAAAAACTATTCCAATCAAACCTAGGGCTTCTGATATTGGAAAACGATATTCGCTTTTAATCGTGAAGAACTTGTTTCCTCCGATGACTTCAGTCTCATCCAAATCCTCGAAATCGTCGATATTTTTGTTCTTTAAGTTGTTACACTTGCCATCGCGATTCCCTCCCAGACCCACAATTCCTTTATTCGCGCAGGCGCCGGTTAAGGGGTTGTAACCAACAGGCATATAAAGCGATCCGTAGGGCACAATCTTGGTTCGCCTTGGGCCGACGGAACGATTCTTGAAACCCCGAAGACCCCTACGCCCTACTCCGCCCAAAAAGTAACGCTCTGCAAGGGGCACCTTGACGTCTTTGTCGATCTGGGAGAGTGGCTCTACTTGGCTATCCGCATCTGAGTCAATGTCGGTTACTTCAAAGTCAAAATCAGATACCTCATTAAAGGGAGCTGTCCATCCGAACCCTGCGCCTATATTAAAGCTGCTGCGCTCCTTAAGTGGATACCAGTTAGGAATCCACTCAGGCATTCGAAAAAACTTAGTGGCGGACGCATGCGTCCTAATAAACTTAGAAAACCCGCCCAGACCGGCAAATTCAAAAGAACCACGCAACACTCGCCCTGCTGTAGCCGACACTCGATCATTTCGAGTGTCGGAGACGTAAGATAATCCCATCATACTGGTGGATTGTGAACCTGTATGGATTTCTCTAAGCATTACAGACGGCGCAGAGAACTTATTATCTAGGTCAATATCTCTGTTTTGATAACTGTAGGTTAGAAAACCATGTGCACGTTTTGTGGCACTCAATGGATGGCTAAGAGAAAGTTCGAAGCCTTTAGACTCTTGTTTAAAATCGTCATATTCAAAGCTAAAAACATTGACCCTAAGATTAGCTCCGAACGTAGTCCCTAAAAAATAAGGATCTCGAAAAGAACCGCTGATTCTGTCAGTTCTCCCGCCAATATCTGCAGTAAATGAAGCATTGTAACCGCGGCCAAGGAGGTTAGCCTGCGAAACAGAGCCGTTCAATATAAAGCTATCCTGAGATGAAAAACCAGCTCCAAAACTAACCGAACCCGTTGGTTGCTCCACTACTCGAAGACTCAAATCAAGTTGATTAAATTCGTCGGTCTGCTTCGGCTCAACGGAAACTTCCTCAAAAAAACCGAGTCCCCTTACACGCGACCGACTAATGGCAACTGAACGCGCGGAATATAGCTGGTGTTCAACAACCGCTACCTCTCTCCGAATAATTTCATCATGGGTAATGGTATTTCCAGAAACATTGATCTTCCTGATGAAGTAAAGAGGTCCCTTTTCTACAGAAAAAGAGACATCTACTACATGGGAATCCTCATTTATCGAGGTCCTAGGTTCTACCTTTGCAAAATAGAACCCTCTATTGGTGTAATAATTCTCCAGCCTTTCGGTATCCGCAGTAAGAAGTCCTCTATTAAAAAATTCACCTTCCTTGATACCCACAATATTGCGTAGAGCCTCAATATCCATAGAGTCATCACCCTCTATGTCGACCGGACCCACTGTATACCGATCGCCTTCATTTATCTCTATTGCTACAGTTAGGCCTTCTTCTTTCGGGATGACATTTGGCTCTGAAATTTCTACTCGCAGAAAGCCGGCGTTTTGATAGTAGTCTGTAATATTTTGCATATCCTGCATAAAGACTGGTTCTGCGTAAGTTCCCGCATCGTCAATGTATTTAGTAGCAAGCGAATGCCACTGCCATGCGCGGGTCTCCAATCCAAGAAGAAGTTCGGAGTCTTCAAAATGCTCATTTCCGTCTATTCGAATTTCACGGAGTTTAAGCTCTTCTCCTTCAGTGACTTCATATTGAATGCCCACAGTTCCGTCACCGAGCTCTTCAACCCTGAAGTCCACTTCGGCTAGGTAGTAACCAGAAGATTTATAGAGCCCTAGAATTCGGTCGCGATTTTCGATGACGACAGGTAAGTCTAGGCTGGCTCCGGTCGTTAGAGTCAAGGCCTCCCGTATGTCATCGCTTTCTATCTGCTGGTTACCTGCAATTGAAACCTGCCTTACTATTGGGTGCTCTTCGAGGATAAAGGTAACAATGCGCCCCTCGAGGGTATCTTCAGATGTCACCTCGACATCCCGAAAGAAACCTAAGTCAAATATAGAACGAACATCATTCGAAATTGCGCTAGGGAGAAATACTTTACCTGATTGCGTTTCCAATCGAGCAAGAATGGCCTTAGATTCTATCCGCCCATTTCCAGTTACTCTTACATCAGCGATGCGATCCGTTAGGTTAACATCGGGCACTTCTATCGACGTCGGGAGTGCGGTCTCCGGAACAACTCTAAAGACCACAATGACACCCTCATTATCACGCTCTGTCCTAAACGAGACGCTCGCAGTACCCTCCAAGGCGTCCAAAGCCGCAACGGCCTCTCTCGCCAGTTCTCGGTCGTAGACCTCACCTCTCGTCAAAGGAACCAAATCTCGCATTCCCGGCTGCTCTGGTACCCCTTCGAAGCGGATGGCGGAGACAATTTCCTCAGGTTTAGCTACTCCAATATTTTCGAGAATTCGTTCTGCAACCTCCGTAAGACGGTCCATTAAATCATTCTCATCGTTAGCGGTCAGAGCTAGTGCATCGCTAATAACAAAGTCTCGAACCGACGTAATCCTGACATCAATGCTAAAACGTCCAGCAAGCTCCGTAAGACTGCCAGCTACCACGTAGTCCGCCCCGAGCTCCCGGGCAAGATCTCGAAGAGTCTCCTCTGTCGTTTCGTTCCCCCTTGCAATAAGGAATTCTCTGACAGTTATTGCCTCAACTACCTTGACACCCCCGCTAGCCTCCAATCTTGAGACCAACAAACGAGTAACTGTAGTTTCGAGTTCGGCGGAAGGTTCAGCCGCATAGACTCGAAATGGCAGCACTGCTACCAAAACTCTAACGGGCTTAGGCTGCACAATAGACTGATCAACCGCCACCTGAGCGCTCACTGAAGTGATCGAGGAAAAAGTGGATAAAAAGAAAATCAAGATGGCCCAAAGACACCCCCGCTTAGCGGGAGGGCATCCGGATTTAATCTCAACTCGAACGAGTTGGGGACTGAGACTCACTAACTCTGACTCCCTAAGAAAAATTCGAAAATCCTCATACCGAAACCCTTGGTCACCAGAACCCAGGCAGTAGCATCGAAAACCGAGTTTAATTGCCGTTGCGTGCCTGAGCAAGGTACCTCAATACCAGAAAAAGCAGATCAGCTTCAGATACTTAACTAATCTTGATCAACTATTTTCTCTGCTCGCCGTACTAATTTCAAATATTTTCCACTATTCGGCCATCAGCCAGGGTAAAGCTACTTTCGAGCCGGTCTGCAAACCCCCTGTTGTGGGTAGCAACCACAAGAGCCCCTCCCATACGCAAGTTAAGATCCAGCAATAGGTCCGCAACCTGAGCTCCCGTTTCAGAATCGAGGTTACCAGTAGGTTCGTCTGCAAGCACTAAATCAGGGCTTAACACTAGTGCTCGAGCCACTGCGACACGTTGGCGTTCCCCTCCTGACAACTTCCCGACCATATGAGTCATCCTGCCACCCAGTCCAACCTCATCTAGCAATTCGGCAGACCTTTCCATCATTTCGTGACGAGGAATTTCCCCAATTAACCCCGGCATCATAACGTTCTCAAGAGCGCTAAATTCGGGTAGCAAATGGTGAAATTGGAATACGAATCCTAAATTCTTATTTCGGAACAGGGCCAAATTCTCCCCAGAATAATCAGTCAAATCTTGACCTTGAAAACTAACAGTCCCGTTTGTGGGCTTGTCCAGCCCTCCTAGAATATTAAGGAGAGTCGATTTTCCAGCCCCGCTCTGACCAAGGATTGCGAGGCTCTGACCTTCTTTGATTTTCAAGTCCACACCTCTCAGCACCTCAATTTCACTCCCTCCGACGAAAAATGATCTCCGAATTTCCTTGGCCTGTAAAATGGGAGCATTCGCAGGACTCATTCTGACCTCAAAGCGTCGGATGGATCCAACCGAGCGGCCTGGCGACTTGGCAAAAGAGTCGCACCCAGACAGAGAACCATTGCGATTGTTACTACAACGGCGATCTGAGAAAAATTTAGCTCCCAAGGAAGAGTCGAAAACTGATAGACAGCCGCAGGTAAGGTGTCGATTCCCGTAATATTTTCAATCTGCCTTTGAACCCATGCAAGCTGAGTGGTAACCGCGATCCCAGCGATCACCCCAAAAAAAGTCCCGAGAAGGCCTATCATGCAACCCTGTATCGCGAAAATGCGTTCTATCGACAAATCTGTCGAACCCATCGTTTTCAGAATCGCTATATCTTTTGACTTCTCCATCGTCATCATAATAAGAGTTACAACGATCGCAAAAGCGGCAACAACCATGATCATCGTCAAAAGTACAAACATCATAATCCGCTCAGTCTTCAGTGCCTGAAAAAAAGCTGGAAAGAAGTCTTTCCAGTCCGTGGTGTAGTACTCGCTCCCGAGTAAAGTTTCGGCTTTTCGCGCCACCTGTTTTGATCTGTAGAAGTCAGAAGTCCTAACCTCCACTCCCGTTATCACATCACCTATCCGCCGAAAATCTTGTGCTGCCTCAAGGCTGGTATAGATGTAGGTCTGATCGTATTGAAAAAAGCTCGACTCAAAAACGCCCACCAACTCGAAACGCTTCAATCGAGGTGCTGACCCTAGAGGTGTCTGCGCGCCACCAAAAGGAATAACCAGTAAAATTTCGTCTCCCAATTCTAGGTTGAGTCCTACTGCCAACTGGCTACCGATTATTATAGGCGGATCATCTGTCGAAAGAGACCTCTGCAACTCTCTATCTTGCGAGATTCCCAAGGATTTTTTTTTCCGTGTCTCGCGAAGGTCTTTTAGAGCTCCTCGCGAGTCATTCTTCAGATCTTGATTTAGATCGGTTACCCGAATAATCCTATCTGGGTCTATGCCCCTAACTCTAACTCCAACGACTTCGCCAAGATTACCCCTGATCATCCCATCGGAGTCAACATAGGGCGAGGCACCGATTACACCCTCCATATCGTCCAAAACCTCTAGTACCCTTTCATAATCTCTAATCGGACCCAAAAGGCTTTGTAAAGTAAAGTGTGCGCGATTTCCGATGATTTCGTCTCGCCAAGTCCGCTCAAACCCGTTCATGACTGAAAGAACTGTGATTATCAACCAAACTCCAGAGGCTACCCCTGCTACGCAAATAGCTGTGATAATCGATATTAGAATCTGGCGACGCTTAGCAAAGAGGTATCGAGTAGCCGCAAACCACTCGTAACCACTCCTGGCCTCTATGAATCCACTGATGGCCAACGGAAACAGGCCCAAAGTAACAACCAGAAAGACTATTGCGAAAAAAGTGGCACCGATTGCACTTAAATACGGAAACGGACCCCAGTAAGCAATCGGAATCCCCAGGCCAAGGACTGCAGTTAAAATCAGCCCGATTCCAAGCCAACTAAAAGATCTTCGGGCGAACAAGACAACAGCAAGGGAAAAGAGTAAACCCAGCGCAGGTAAAGTAACGAAACCAACCTGCCCTAACCCTCCGAAGAAAAGCGTATAGGCCAAGACAACAGAAATGACAAACCACTTACCAAAGCAGAATGAAGAAAAACTCCGGAGACCTAAACTCAAGGTCCCTTGAATAAAAATGCTTAGAAGAAAAGTTATTACCGCGATTTGTAACAGACTTAGCCAACTTCCGCGTGGAAACAACGCCTCAAAATTCCCGGAAAGTATCTCAAAGCAAAAAGGGGTAAGCATTACGGCCCAGCCCGCCGATACTCGTAACATTCGAGGGGATACCTTTGCTGAACGTGCAAAGTTCTCAAGAACAACAATTGCGGACACAGAGAAGAGCATCGTGAGAGCAGCTATTGTGATGATCAGTCCGATAATGAATGCAAGGGCAATTCCGCCCCCTGAAGCGATTAGAATTTCCCAGAGAGCGTTCAATTTATTTTACTCACGACGTTTCTGGACGAAGGTGTGGAAAGAGAATTACTTCCCGCAGATTGGAAGCATCAGCCAAAATCATAACCAAACGGTCTACTCCTATTCCCAAACCGCCCGTTGGGGGCATGCCATGCTCTAGAGCAATCAGAAAATCTTCGTCCATTGGATGCGCTTCCTCGTCTCCACTTGCTGCATCATTAACTTGCTCTTCGAATCTCCTACGTTGATCCTCAGGGTCGTTTAGTTCACTGAAGGCATTTCCAAGCTCGAATCCTCCTAAGAAAAGTTCAAAGCGCTCAACGAGTCGTTCATCTTCTGAACTTCGCTTTGCTAAAGGAGATAAGGCAACAGGGTAATCCGTAATAAAAGTTGGTTGCACAAGGTGAGGCTCTACCTCTCGACTGAAAAGCTCATCTACTGCTTTTGCCCAAGTAGGTGCTGTCAAATCCGGGAGACTCGCTTCTCTCGTAGCTTTTCTGAGTGACTCGAGGTTTTCTGCGCTCAACACATCTACTCCGGTCGCTCTTAAAATCGCGTCTCGCATTGTCACACGTGGCCATTCTCCAGAAAGGTCGATTTCCTCGCCTTGGTACGTAATCAAGAGCCTTCCTAGTGTTTTTTCTGCTGCGCCTTGAACAAGACCTTGAGCAACCTCCATCATATCGGAATAGTCGGCATAAGCCTGATAGCATTCTACTAGAGTAAACTCCGGATTATGCTTACGGGAAATACCTTCGTTTCGAAAGTTGTGACCAATTTCGTAAACGCGGTCCAGCCCCCCGACTACCAGGCGTTTTAAATATAATTCATCTGATATTCTCAAGTACAATTCTTGGTCCAGGGTGTTGTGATGTGTTGTAAACGGCCGAGCTGCCGCGCCACCATAGATCGGTTGCAAAACCGGCGTTTCCACTTCAAGAAAGCCTCTGCTGTCCAGAAAACTTCGAATCGAAGAGACTATCCCGCTCCTGAGCACAGCAACTCTACGCGCTCCTTCATTCGCGATTAGATCCAGATATCGTTGCCGAATTCGAGCTTCGACGTCCGACAGACCATGCCATTTTTCTGGTAAGGACCTGAGGCTTTTTGACAAGAGCGTTTGACTTTTCACCGAAATCGTAAGTTCGCCTTTTTGGGTGCGCCAAACCTGCCCACCGACACGAATGAAGTCGCCAACGTCAATCGCCTTTAACGCTTCAAAGACCTCTTGCGGAGCGGAACCCTTGCGTGCAGAAAGCTGAATCCTGGTTCCAGATTCCACGACTTCCAGAAAAAGAAGCTTTCCAAAAGAGCGCTTGGCCCGTACTCGTCCAACTACTGCAGTCTCCGGCGCTTCTCTCTCAAGCTCGTCAATTGACTTCCCATCATGCATTTCGATGACTTTGGAAATCGATTCGAACTTCTCTACCACGGCCGGGAAAGGGTCAATTCCCGATTTGCGAAGAGAATCGAGTCGAGCTCTTCTAACGTCGACTTCTCGATCACTCACGAATTTTCCTCCAATTTCTCCGTCATTCCGGAAGAACGAGCAAGTAGTGTTGCTCGAATAAATTCGTCTATGTCTCCGTCAAGTATGGCGTCAGTATTGCCACTTTCCATTGATGTCCTGTGGTCCTTCACTCGCTGCGCGGGATGAAGAGTGTAGGACCGAATCTGACTGCCAAATCCAATATCTCGTTTTTCTCCTCGCATGGCAGCCATTTCTTCTTCTTTTTCTATGCGAGCGTGCTCATACAATCGAGCACGTAAAACCTTTAGAGCCTGTGAACGGTTTTTGTGTTGAGATCTCTCGCTTTGGCATTGGACTACTATGCCAGTTGGCCCATGGGTTATACGCACAGCGGAGTCTGTTTTGTTCACATGCTGCCCACCTGCGCCGCTCGCACGATAAGTATCAACGCGAAGGTCTTTTTCTTCGATCTCCACATCAATAGAATCATCAATTTCCGGAAAAACAGATACGCTTGCAAAGGCTGTGTGGCGCCTCCGTTGCGCATCGAAAGGAGAAATTCTCACCAAACGATGGACACCTTCTTCAGTTTTTAAGTAACCAAAGGCATATTCGCCTGCCATGGTAACTGTGACCGACCGTATCCCAGCATCATCGGAAGCCTGCAGGTCCAAAATTTCCGAACGAAATCCGCGCCTTTCGGCCCAGCGAAGGTACATCCTCAAGAGCATTTCTGCCCAATCAGCAGCGTCCGTGCCTCCCGCGCCCGAATTTATTGAAACTATCGCACCGCTCGAATCGTGCTCACCTCCTAATAGGTGCTGCAACTCAGCATCGGCGAGAACCTGAGCAAGTTCATCAACTTTGACGGAAACTTCTTCTCTCGCCTCCTGATCTGAAGCCTCTTCTGCGAGCTCGAACAGAATTACTGCGTCTTCTAACGACTGCTCCATACTGCAGATTAGGGCGAGCTCTCTCTCTAAAACCCGCTTCTCACGAAAAATGGACTCCGCACGAGCCCGATCGCTCCATAAGTCAGGTACCCCTGCAGCTTCTTCGAGGGCTTGGATTCGTTTGGCCATCGCTGCCTCGTCAAAGTCGCCCCCGAAATTCCGCAAAACGCCTCTTAACAGCTTCCAGGTGATCGAATACCTCCAGCGCCTCTGCGTTCCTTTTATCAGTCATAGCGGTCCTCATTCTCAGTTTGTCAAGACGAACAACTAGTGATCTTGGAGCCCGGAGACAACCCCCGTCTAAAAACAAAGAACAGAAATATCAAAAGAAAACCTGCGCACACGAGCACGAAGACATCTCCGTAACGAACATAAAATGTCGGCGATGCAAAAGCTCCAGGCAAATATATATCTTCCACGAGAACTTCACGGCTAAATAAATCGGCCTCAGATATGATCGTCCCATCGGGAGCAATAAATGCAGAAATTCCTGTGTTTGCAGCACGAACAGTCCAGAGACCTGTTTCTATCGCCCTTAAGGTGGTGATTGCAAGGAACTGCCTTGGAGCACCTGTCATCCCGTACCATGCATCATTTGTAAGTGCTGTCAAAAACGAAGCTCCTGATTTCGCAAAACCACGGACAAGGCCAGGAAAAAGCAGCTCATAACATATAGGCGTACCTACAAGTAGCCCGCGAGGGCCTAAATCAGAAACCCTTAATACACGTGGTCCGCTTCCTGAGGTTACGTCCGTGGCGGTTACGCCCGCTACGGACGCCGATAGAAACTTCCCCAGGAATTTCCTAAAGGGAATGTATTCGCCGAAAGGCACAAGGTGTGCCTTATCGTATCGATCTACAAGAAAACCATCCTCGTTGACGAGAAGTGCGCTGTCAAAAAAACGAGAGGCACTGCTGCTCCCAACGATCAAGCCTCGCTCTCGCTCGAAACCGATTGCCCCAACGATCAGGACTGTCCGTGTCTTTTCCGCAAGGCCTCGAATTCGTGCGAGCAGCGCCGGGTCACCTTCCGGTATTCCTGGAACTGCCGTTTCAGGCCACAACACAATCTCCGCTCCCTTCGCTATCGCCTCCAGTGTTCCTTTTTCGTACGTTTGGAGAATTCGTTCCGAGCGTACAGGGTCCCACTTTACTCCTTGATCGATATTCCCTTGAACAATTCCGACCTTCAAGGAATCCACCTTTCGAATATCCCCTTCGGTCAAAAGAAAACCGACTCCGTGAAGGAGCAGCACGAGTAGTCCGTAATTTACACCAAGCCTAAATCGACCTTCGAAAAAAAACTTAAGAGCAAAACCACCAATGACTCCCAGGAAAGACAGTCCGTAGACACCTGAAAACGCGACCAGAGAGCGTGCCCAAGTATCGCTGTGAAGTGCGTAACCTAGTGAAGCCCATGGAAATCCAGTCAGAAAGAGTGACCTCAACCAGTCTGTGACCACCCAGCCAGCCGCAAAAAGAAGAGGCGATAAGAAATCTTCTTTCTTAATCAATCCCGCTAGAGCCCCCAGAAGGGCGCTGAAAAATGCTCCGTAAACAGCCAAAAGCACCACGGATAACACGCCCAAAGGCGGACTCGCTCCGCCATAACGGACCACTGCAACATAAACCCAATAGAACACTAGGCTATGCGCGAGCCACCCAGCCAACCCTGCCCAAAGTGCACCTCTCCACCAGCCCGTACCTTTGCAGACAAGCAGCAGTGTAGTGGGTACTAGCCAGACAAAACCGAGACCAAAATCAAATGACCAGCCCAACAAAATCTGAGGGAAGGAAAGAAAAAACACTAGTGTATGAGCAAAGATCCAGACTAGCCTTCTTTGTTCAATCACAAGATAAAACCTTTAAAAAGAGTTTCTTTTCCATTAAAACCATTTTTCGAGCGTCTTCATCCTCCTGATGGTCGTATCCAAACAAATGAAGAATCCCATGGATCAATAACCGCAAGAGTTCCAACTCAATCGATTCACCTCGCTTACAAGCTCGAGTTTCCGCCGTCTCGACGGATATAACTACATCCCCAAGAAGGCCTCCGCGAAATTCCGAGTGATCTCCTTCTAGGAGAGAATAAGAGAGAACATCCGTGGGTGATGAGATCTCCCTATGTTCCTTGTTTAAAGCCGCGATTGCTGAATCGGTTACTAAACTGAGGGAAAGCTCGGCTTCTGGGCAACCCAAAAAAGCAAGTATCTGATCCGCGCAACGTCTGAGATGCGAAACTTCTTGCTCAGCGAGCAACACACAGACCGGTTCGTTGATAATCACACTCATCGAAGTGTGCTCCCTAAGGGGACCTCACGTAGGCCTCACTCATTCCGGGTCTATCCCTTGAGTGACCTTGGGCGAAGTATTCAGGTCGCCCAGGCCTTTCTGCGAGTCTCGGTCATAAGCCCTAACAATCGACTGCACAAGAGGATGGCGCACCACGTCAGCCTCAGTAAAGGCCATAAAACCAATACCTTTAACTGTACCCAGAACTTCGCGAGCATTAAGTAATCCACTAGGTTGATCCTTCGGTAAGTCGATTTGAGTAACGTCACCTGTAACCACAGCTTTAGAATGATATCCTAGTCTTGTAAGAAACATTTTCATTTGCTCAGGAGTAGTATTTTGAGCCTCGTCTAAAATGACAAAAGAATCATTCAGTGTGCGGCCACGCATAAAAGCCAAGGGAGCCACTTCAATTATCCCTCGATCAATCAGGCGAGCGGCCTTTTCGAAATCCATCATGTCGTGAAGAGCATCGTAGAGGGGACGGAGATATGGATTAACCTTCTCGGCCATCGAGCCGGGAAGAAATCCTAGCTTTTCGCCTGCTTCTACGGCCGGCCGGGTTAAGACCACCCTCGCTACCTCTCTTCGTCCAAATGCTGCCAGTGCCATGGCCATTGCCAGATAAGTCTTACCAGTACCTGCTGGCCCGATTGAAAACACCAAATCATGCTCATCTATCAATTCAACATAACGCCTTTGAGGAAAGTTCTTGGCGGCAATCTTTCGTCGTCCCCCAGAGCCGCTAAGCACATCTTCGTAGATTCGCCTGAGAGACACATCCGGGCGATCCGAAGCCAGTTTAATAGCTTCACGAACATCTCGTGTCCCCACCTCTCGCCCGCCTCGTACGACTCCATAGAGCTCTTCCAGTACGCGCTTGCCTAGTAGCACCTTGGGTTCAAGACCCGTGAGCCTTATCTCATTTCCCCTTGCATGCACCACGATTTCGAGTTCTGCCTCAAGAGCACGCAAATTGCCTTCTCGATTCCCGTAAAGGCGGGCCGCAGTGCGGTTGTCGTCCAAAACCAAAGTTTGCCGGGTGCTTGCTTCCTGTATTCCCAACTTTTCTCCGAAAAAGTACCCACTCCAACCGCAGGCACTAGGAAATTAAAATTTATAAGCCGTAGTGAGAAATTGTGGCCCATTAATCCCCGTCAAAGAACGCGGGTACCCACTTCGCGGCGTATATAGAATATCAGACAGACCGAGGGGTCAATGCCAAGACCTCTCAGAAAGGTGGCCTTGACAATTTAATGACCACGATTCTCGAAGAACTTGACTATCAGAAATCTAGGACGCGCTCACCCTTAGCCAAGGGCCCTTAAATTTTCGAACGCTTGAGGAAAAATCAAAGAACTTAAGGTGGCTCTAAATTAATATAAATAAACTTGTGGGCCTAAAAAAACACGTTTTCAGCTAATCTCTTTGGGGCCTTTACCTAAGCGCCTAGGACGCGTACCCTCGTCGGCCCTGAAGTAGAACCAAGATGTGAATAAAGTGCTAGGAACGACGGGGAAAGCAACCTACCTGAACAACCAAATGGAGATTTCCAATCAGTGGCCAATCACAAGTCCGCAGCTAAAAGGGCACGGCAAGACGAAAAACGACGTGCGAGAAACCGACAAATTACTACTCGGGTTAGAAGCGCGATAAAAAAGCTTCACGCAGAACTCAAGAAAGATGATTCTGCCGCGACAATTGAAGCGCTCCGCAACGCAGAAAGCCTGATTCGAAGGGCGGCTAGCAAAGGGACCATCCCAAAAACTCGAGCGAGCCGGAGTATTTCTAGGCTGGCCAAAACCACCAACCAACTTTCGACCAACTAGTCCTCGGTTTTCTTATCTCGAAAGGTTCAAAACCAGCCGTTCGAGAGCAATTCGTGGACCGATTAGCCCGCGACCCTTTAATATTTCATCAACCTCCCAAATTTCACGAAGCCCATCCTCGAGTCGACCCAGTGAATATCGCTTCGCTTGGCCCTTAAGCTTTTTCACGGCAAACGGATGACCTGGAACGTCATCACCATACCTAAGACGCAGAAGTTTTCTCCAGTGGCTCGCTAAAGCTCCGAGGATTACCGGCTCAGGAGCACCGGAATCGATAATTCTCTTGAGGACTCTCAACGCGATCGCTGGGTAGCCAGCACCAATAGCATCAGTCAAATCCCAAATCGGTTCTTCTGCAACATCTGCAACAACTTCCCTAACATGAGATTCCGTGATC
>DKAI01000026.1 GCA_002450755.1 Deltaproteobacteria bacterium UBA6930 | reverse complement strand
CCTATCACGAAATAAAAGGTCGACTTGCTCATTGCGACAATCGGCTTTCCGAAAAGATGCAGATCGGACAAATGTCCACCCTCAGTCAACAGCATTACACCAACAATCAAGAGAATGAAGAGTCCCAGAACTTCGTACATCCGGTTCTTCTCTAGGAAATCGGAAACCTTGTCCGCAAGAACGATCATCAAGAGACCACTTAAAACTATTGCCGTCGCCATCACCCAGAAAACATCGGTGAGGGCCATCGCACTCAAAATCGAATCAAATGAAAAGACCAAATTCATAAGAACAATCCAAGCTACGACCTTCGTAGCCGAAGCGCTCCTCCTCTCGGCCTGACCGTCCAATTCCAGGTTCATCATGTGAAGAATTTCTTTTGTGGCCGTGTACATGATGAACACACCCCCTAAGAGGACAACAAGACTATGGAGGTTAAACGTGCCTTCGAGAACGTCTTTATGACCGATGGTAAACAAGGTGCCGTGGAAATATTCCGTAACGCGCATGAGAAGGAAAAGAAGAACAATCCGAAGACCGATAGCGAGACCTATCCCTAACCTTCGTACGGTCGCCTGGTACATGGCCGGTGCACGCTTGGATTCCAATGAAATGTAGAGGAGGTTGTCAAACCCCAAGACGGCCTGAAGCAGCACCAACATTCCGAGTGACGCAATATTCTCCAAAACCATTCTAGGGCACGTGCTTTCTAAAAAAGTTCTTCGGATAGACTGACGAGTTCTTTGTCAATCTCCTCAAGGTTACTTCCTTGAAGCCAAAGAACGACGTGATTTATGCCCACCTTTTCCAACTCCCTATGGGAGGACTTGGTGGTCCATTGCCCAGGAGCACCAAGAACGATCACTTCAAACTCGTCCGGGTCCCTCCCCTTCTCCTTCGCAATCGAGGCTATCTGATTCATTCCGTCTACCAGTTGGTCAACGCTCTTCACCACAGGGAGCCATCCGTCCCCGTACTCAACGATTCGGTGAAAAACCCTTTTCGCCCACTCGCCACCCATCATGATACTGGGAAGCAAAATCGGTGGGTGAGGTTTCCTCGCAGGCTTCGGAAAACACTTAACAGGTGGAACATCAAAATACTTACCGCTGTATGACGACTCTTCCTCTGTCCAACACGATTTCATAACCTGAACACATTCCTTGGTGTGCGTCCACCGATGCGGAAAATCACAACCGAGAATTTCCGCCTCTTCCTTATTCCAGCCTGCACCAATTCCAAAAAGAAGACGACCGTCGGTATAGTGGTCTAACGAAGCCACCTCTTTCGCCAAATGTAACGGGTTCCGTTCAGGAACTAGTAAAACGCCGGTGCCCAACAGCAAGTTCTCAGTGACAGCGCCGGCCCTGGCAAGTGAAACGAGCGGATCAGGCATCTTCCATAAGTAGTCCGGGTCGGAGTCCGCACCAGGAGCCCGGCCAGGGTAGGCCACACTATAGTCAACGGGCAAAATGGGATGGTCTGGAACGAAGTACGAAGCAAACCCTAGTCCTTCTGCACGTTTTGCGACGATGGCCGGATCCGATGCTTTGTCTGGTAGTATCGAAAAGATTCCTGTTTTCATGTCAGTTCAGTACCTCAATCTTCGAGTTTTCTCCACTCGGACCGAACCCCGGTAGTGCCACGATTGACGCCCGCCACTTCGTGCGCCTTCTCGCTACCGGCCAGCCGTCCCCAAAGTTTTGCACCCACCGCCATGAGACCGCCGTCAACCTTAAGAGACTCACCGCTTATAAAGGACGACTCGTCACTTGCCAAGAAAAGAGCTGCCTCTGCAATGTCTTCCCCCACCCCGACCCTACCAATCGGCTGAATTTCCTCGAATACCTTACCGGCCTCCTCAGGTTTTCCTTGGTGCATTAAGGGAGTAAGAATCCCTCCAGGCAAAATCGCGTTCGCACGAATTTTATTCGGACCAAGTTCGACGGCGGATGTCATAGTAAAATTCACCACTGCGGCCTTCGCACCCGAATAAGCATGCGGGGCCAAACCTCCTCCAAGGGCTGCAACGGAAGCAGTATTGATAATCGACCCTCCGGTTCCCTGACTAATCATCGCCTTCGCAGCATGTTTAGTGCCCAAAAAAACTCCCCTGACGAGTACAGCAAAAGTAAAGTCCCAATCCTCAACGGAAACGTCTGTAATAGGTCCAAAAGCGCCCCCTATACCCGCGTTATTCCACATAACGTCCAAACGGCCGAAGTTTTCAATCGCGGATTGCACCATCGCACGAGTATCTCCTTCGTCTGAGACATCCGCACGCACGAAGCGAGCGGAGTTCCCAAACCCCTTACTGTTCAGCTCCTCGATGAAAGTATTTCCATTTTCCTCATTAAGATCTCCGACCACGACGCGCGCACCCTCTTCCAAAAATCTGATGACGCCCGAGCGACCCATGCCACTTGCTCCACCGGTTACTATTGCGACTTTATCTGCCAAACGACCTGCCATTTTCTTCTCCCGCACGAACTACCTTGATCGGTAGAACGAATTGACTGTCTTTGGAAACCCTACCCCATCCACTTCGGCCAGAAAGATCACTGTCTTTCTCAGCGCTCCAGAAATTCTTTTACTGAACGCGTAAAGAGGTTTTCGTCTTCGATTTCAGGACGATGTCCCGAACCCTGAAATTCGGCGATTTGGCTGTTGCACAGTACCCGCGCGTATTGGGTGACACAGTCCTTCGGAACAATCTGGTCCTCGGTACCTCTGACGAGAAGCGTCGGGGTCGAAATACCTTCTAGAAGATGAGGAAGACTCGGGTTATACATAAACGGTTCCCAGCCTAATCTGGCCGTTTCGCTTCTAGCTTCTTCAAAAAGTTCGAATTGTTCTGGTGTCATATCGCCACCGTAGATCTTCCCAAACTCTGGACAATCGTAACGAGAAACGGTGGCTACGACGTGGGATCGAATCGTAACTGCCAAGAAATCGAAAATAAATCCTTCCTCCGGACGAATTCCGAGCGGAGCAACAAGAATCATGCGTCGAAAAAGTGACGGGTCCGATGCAACCATCTCAGCAGCCACATAGGCTCCGGCAGAAAAAGCAAGAACATCAATCGGTGCTCCCTTTGTCTCGCGGATCCACCGAGAATAAAAGCCCGCCAAGTCGCGATAGGAGGTCATCCAATCTTGTCGCTTTGTCTTCCCGTATCCTGGCTGAAAAGGAATGATCTGCTCATAATCCGACGCCAAGTTCTCATTCCAGGTCAACCATCCAGGAAAACCAAGCTCGTCGTGCAGAACAAGGAGGGGAGACCCGACGCCACCACGAATCAGATGCAAATCTACGGTTCCAACCTTCTCAGAAGACTCACTACAACCAATCACACTTAAAACCCCTACAAAAGAACCCTTCTAAATCTGCCCTGACCTTCTCAGGGCAAATGACCGGGCTCCCCGATTAGACCCTATCGTTCGAGGCTGGCCTAGCTTGAGGTGAAAATTTCTCCGCGGCAACCCCTTTTTCACAATCACGCCCCGTTTGATACCGATAGGCTACGGCATTTTGTTGCACCGCGACTCTCTGCGCAAAAAAGCCACCAATCCCCAGATATCGGAGTCCCCTTCAGGGAGCTTCCCCCCAAAGGAGATCATTCTCGTTCCTGGAACTCCCGCATAAATCGTATGAAAAACCTCGGCATCGGTCCCACCATATTTCCAATCGCAGTCGAACAGGTAGGGAGCCTCTCTTTCTCCCGGTTCCATCGCATGGCAGTATCCTCCGCATACACTTCGGAAAAGCATCTCTCCTCTAGCAGGATCTCCCGAGCTTGCGGACGTCGACGCACTCTTGCCGGAAGAAATTTCATCAGCCCTAGCATTTTCCACCACCAGAACTAACGAAAAAACAGCCCCCAAGGCCAGTCTCCAAACGTTTGACTGGGTTATCTTCATGGATGTCCTTTCCAAAACGAGATTAGCCTAGGTAGGGTAACCGCCTTACGCGGGAGGAAAAACTCAAAGGGCTGGCTCTCTCGCTAAGGATACCTACAATTCTTCGCGCTCTAGGAGAGCGACGTGATGCAAGAAAACAAAGAAGAAATCAAAAGAAAAAGCCAGAGGGAAACTACGGCCAGCCCAAACCATTTCATCAGAAAACTCGTTTCAGAGGACCTGAAAAAAGTGGCGCAGGGTGGCCACTTAGTGACTCGGTTCCCACCGGAACCCAACGGCTACCTCCATATAGGACACGCGAAATCAATCTGTCTGAATTTTGAGCTGGCTAGGGAATTTGAAGGGCGATGCCATATGCGGTTTGACGACACGAACCCTTCTTCAGAAACGGCAGAGTATGTCTCATCAATTCTGGAAGACGTTCGTTGGCTCGGCTATGACTGGGGAGAACATCTATATAATGCTTCAGATCAATTTCCCCCCCTCTACGATCTTGCCATCAAGTTAATCCAATTAGAACTAGCCTACGTTTGTGACTTATCGTCCGAGGAGATCTTTCAAAAGCGAGGGACTCTTACTGAACCTGGTGAGAATAGCCCTTACCGAGACCGCAGCATTGAGGAAAATTTGACCCTTTTTGAACAAATGAAAGCGGGCGCGTTCGCTCCCGGAAAGCGGGTCTTGCGAGCAAAGATCGACATGGCTTCTTCGATTCTACCGATGCGGGACCCAATTCTTTATAGGATTGTGGACACACCTCATCATCGAACAGGGCGAGACTGGTCGATCTATCCGATGTACGACTTTGCGCACTGCCTGACTGACGCCCTCGAAGGCGTCACACACTCGTTTTGCACTTTAGAATTCACGGACCACCGACCCCTTTACGACTGGTTACTAGAGAAGCTGGATTTTCACGACCCTCCCAAACAGACTGAGTTCGCACGCTTGAACCTCTCTCATACCGTACTTAGCAAGAGAATTCTTAAACAACTAGTTGAACGAGGACATGTATCGGGGTGGGATGATCCAAGGATGCCCACGATATCGGGACTAAGGAGACGAGGGTACACGCCGAAATCTATTAGAGACTTTTGCGAAGGAATCGGGGTGGCTAAGCGCGACAGCACCATCCAAATGGCTCGTTTAGAGTTTAGCGTAAGGGAACACTTAAACTCGGCGGCACCTCGTGCGATGGCCGTTCTCAACCCCTTAAAAGTCATAATTACAAACTACCCGGAGGCGTCGGTCGAGAAAATAACTGCGATTAATAATCCCGAAGATGAACTCCAAGGAACGCGAGAGGTACCCTTCACTAGGGAGATTTGGATTGAAAGAGAAGACTTTCTGGAAAACCCTCCCAAAAAATTCTTTAGGCTTGCCCCAGGTCGAGAGGTAAGGCTTCGTTATGCCTACCTAGTTACGTGTCAGAACGTATTGAAAAATGCAGACGGAGAGATTACGGAAGTCCACTGCACTTACGACCCTGAAACACGAGGAGGTAACGCCCCTGACGGCAGACGGGTCAAAGGAACAATTCATTGGGTCTCAACCTCTCATGCTCACGATGCGGAAATAAGGCTCTTCGACGTTTTATTCAACGTCGAAGACCCCATGACCTCGGATCCAAACTCGGACTTTACGGCTCACTTAAATCCAGGAAGCGTCGAAATACTAAAACAAGCCAAGTTAGAACCCAGCCTAATGGAATCAGAGGGAGAACAAACGTTCCAGTTCGAACGAATGGGATACTTTATAAAAGACCGCGACTCAACCGCAGAACGATCTGTTTGGAATAGAACTGTCACCCTAAGAGACACGTGGGCAAAAACACAGACTAAAGCAGGAAGGAAAATCTAGAAACTCCATGTCCGGCATGAAGAAACTTAAAGTTGATTTCGAATTCAAATCAAAAATGTGGTGGACAAGTGGCGGAGAGGACCTATGGAATGGAATTTCGGAAGCATTTGATGGAAGTGAAATCGTGATTGAAGAGAATCTCGCACACTCGTGGATAACCGAAGCAAGTGCAATTCCTGGGTGGAACGATGGATCAGAATTTGCACCGCATCCGATCGCTATGGCAGACGTAAACGAAGACGAAGAATTCTGACGGTACTGTGCGTAGAGAAGAACAGAAAACGTGAAATCAAAAAATTTCGTCTATAGAGGAATCGTAGAGGGTTTCTACGGAAAACCTTTTACACACGAAGACAGACTTTGGTGGATCGAAAATCTCGCTCTTCTAGACATGAATGTCTATCTGTATGCCCCAAAAGACGATACCTATCATCGCCAACGCTGGCGGGAACCCTACCCCCAATCCACAATAATAGAATTCGAAGAATTAATTAAGAAAGGCCGTGAACTCGGAGTCACGGTCGGCTTCGCCATCTCACCAGGGAATTCAATAATTTATAGTGATGAACAACATCGAAGAGATCTCTTGGAAAAGTTCCGAAAATTCCAAGAACTGGGAAGTACTTTTTTGTGCCTTGCTCTCGATGACGTTCCGACATCTCTTCAGAACCCAGAAGACCGTTCTGCTTATTCAAGTTTAGGCGCCGCTCACGTTTCTCTAGCAAACAATTTACAGCAGGCTCTTGGGAAAGATGGTGTCTTCTGGCTAATTCCTACAGACTACGCAGGAAACGAAGCTACTGACTACTTAAAGAAGCTAGGAAAAGAGCTATTACCCGGCATAGAGGTTGGCTGGACGGGCGGGACAGTTCTGGCGTCTGAAATTCTTTTTAAAGAGGCGGAGCAGCGAACAGAACTACTCGGAAGAAAACCTCTCATATGGGACAACGTCCCGGTAGCTGACGGACCGATGAAATCCGCTCTTCACCTAGGGCCCTATCTTGGACGTGACAAACGACTAGGAGAGACCGTTTCGGGGCTATTGCTCAATCCAATGAACCACGCCAGAGCGTCGTACATAACGATAAGCACCGCAGCTGACTACATGAAAAATCCTGACTCCTACAACGCAGAAGAAGCGTGGAGAGATGCGGTACACCATGCCGGAAGAGGGGCCGAGAAGGCCTTCTCCGTTTTTGCTTCAGCTCATCGTTTCGGTCCGATGAGCCCTCAAGAACGCGAACCGATCATCGAAGAACTTTGGAATCAGCTCGACTCGCTAAAGGAAGTTCAGATAGAAGATACATCGGATTTCAGACTCGCTATCGAGGACAGACTACAAGTTGAATCTACACTTGGAAAACATCTGTTAGACCGAGAACTCTTAGGAGAAATTAAACCTTGGCTGGTGTCTCATCACACCGAGACTTTGCGTTTGAATACTGCGTGTAACCTCTTGATTGACTCTCTCCAAACACAAGAGTTGATTGAACTACTCTTAAAATTTATGAGCTTTGAGTCAAACCTAAAGGCATTATCACTACCGATAGAAATTAGCTACGGACCGCGTAAAATTTTTTACCCTCAACTCGCAACCGACCGAGACGGCATAGCCTCACTCAGTCCTGAGCAAGTTTTATTCAGAGACAATTCATTAGTAGATGACATTATCTCAAGGATTGAGGACAAAATTATTCTAGACCTAACATCTTCCGGAGGACAAAACAATTGACAACTCAACAACTACAAAACCGAGTGGCATGGATTAGTGGCGCCGCCTCGGGTCTGGGTGCTGCGACCGCGATAGAACTAGCACGTCGTGGAGCACGAGTCGTATGTGCCGACCTCAACTTTGAAGGTGCTCAAGACATCTGTGAAAAAATTTTAGATGAAGGTAACGAAGCCCTCGCCTCTAAGTGCGACACAAGGTCTAGAGAAGAAAACCGCCGGTCCATCACTGAAGCTGTTGAAAATTTTGGAGGCCTGCACATCGCCTACCTTAATGCCGGAATAGGTGCCTTAAAAGGAGTGCTAGACACCAGTGACGAAGAATGGCAACGAATGATTGACATCAACCTAACGGGAGTATTCAGGGGACTTCAATGTGCAGCTAACGAGATGAAAGAGGGCGGAAGCATTATAGCTACGTCTTCTATCGCGGGAATCAGAGGAACGGCAAATTTATCGGCTTACACGGCGAGCAAACATGGTGTACTCGGACTCGTGAAGTCCGCAGCAGCAGACCTAGCCATTAAAAATATTCGCGTAAACGCTGTTTGCCCAGGAGTAATCGACACGCCTATCCTGGGCCCAGTCCATCAGAACTCGGAGCAACTCGAGCAGCTCTTTTCTCGACTCAACCCCATGAAACGAGTGGGTCAACCTGAAGAGGTAGCAAAGCTAGTTGCGTTTTTAGCATCGGACGAAGCATCCTTTATTACCGGAAATGCTTATAATATTGATGCAGGCGCTTCTCAAGTACTTCCCTTCGTCTAAGAAGGGACTCAACCTATTCTTTTTTCGAACCCGGCCCACTCTTTCTCGCGTAGACGAAACTTTTGAATCTTTCCCGTGGCAGTTTTCGGGAGTTCTCCAAATTCAACATGCTTTGGGCATTTAAAATGCGCCAACTGTTCGCGGCAATATGAAATCAAAGCCTCTTCCGTAAGTTCTTCCCCCGGCAATAGAGTCACAAAAGCCTTTGGAACTTCGCCCCATTTCTCATGCGGCACTGCAACTACCGCAGCCTCCGAAACCGCCGGATGGCTCACTACCGTATGTTCGACCTCGATCGTTGAAATGTTCTCTCCGCCACTGATAATGATATCCTTTTTGCGGTCTCTGAGTTCGATATACCCGTCGGGATGCATGACGCCTATATCTCCAGAATGAAACCATCCCCCTTCGAAGGCTTTTGCGGTTGCATCAACGTCATTGAAATAACCCTTCATACAGTTGTTCCCACGCATCACCACTTCGCCCATTGTTTCGGCATCACTTGGTACATCATTCATCAACCCGTCCACGACACGGAGATGAAAAGCGTGATGGTAGGGAACACCCTGCCGTGACATGACCTTTGCGCGGGGCTCCGCTTCAAGAGACTCCCACTCTTGCTGAAGTTGGCAATAAACATGAGGTCCATAAGTCTCCGTAAGCCCGTAAAGGTGGATCACGCGAACACCCAACCTGTCCAAATCTGCCAGCAAAGTTGGTGAAGGAGGAGCTCCACCCGTTGCTACCTTCAGCTTCGGATCAAATTGTCGGCCAGCTGCCTCGGGAGCCTGAGCGAGCATCAAGAGCACAGTAGGAGCACCATTGAAGTGGGTAACGTTTTCTCGGTCAATCATTTGATAAATTTTGGTCGGATCGACCGCTCTTAACATTACATGGGTCCCGGCAGCACCAGTAACCGCCCAAGGAAAACACCAACCATTACAATGGAACAATGGAAGAGTCCACAGAAAAACGCTGTCTCTGTTCAACTCGTGGACATACATTTCCCCGAAGGCATTCAGGAACGCACCGCGGTGCGTGTACATTACGCCCTTCGGGCGCCCCGTTGTTCCTGAGGTATAATTGATTGACGTCGTTCGATCTTCATCATCCAAGTCCATTTCCATCGGAAGCACGTCGGCTCCAAGAACAAACTCATCAAATGTCGCGCCATCTAAGACGCTCTCACTAAATCCCGCAGCAGGATCCAAAACATTCACAAAACTCGGGCGCGAGTCCAGCCCACCAGGTACATCAAGAATTTTGGGAGCAAGCTCAGGGTCGGCAAATACCAGCTTCGCTCCACTATGGTTAAGTATGTAGCCAACTTCCTCCGAGTTGAGTCGCGTATTTATAGCGACAAGAACAGCGTGCACCCTGAGAACAGCGAAGTGTGCGACGAGCATGGCTGGAACATTAGGGGTCAAGAAAGCAACCCTGTCACCGGGCTCAACTCCTGCCCTAAGTAAGGCTCCCGCCATTCGTCCAACCTGTTCCGAAAACTCGCGATAGGTCCATCGAAGGTCTTCATAGACCACCGCCGTTTTGTCAGGAAAAACTCGGGCGCTCCTCTCGAGAAAGGTTACAGGAGTCATTGGGTCGAGATGAATTTGGGCTTTATTTGTCATGACATCGATTATAGCCGGGCCAGGCTTAAGTTCGGAGACACAGTTTACTTATTTCAAGGCGATGCATAGTGAGAGATCGATACGAAGATTGAGAAAAAAACCCCCGGGAGCGGGCTATCATCTTCTAGCGATGACCGGAAGATACGGATATCCGTCCAAATCGTCGCAGATAAATCATTGCCCCACAGCGGCTACGGCGTCCGCGCCCCCGGGACGGTGGCTCTGGGACAAGCGCCCCGCAAGCACCGAGAAATAAAACGGCTCTCAGTGTGGCGTCAGGACGCCGCCACCTCACTCGCCGTAGATTGATAATGGTCCAATTTTTCACCTCCTTACCGGCGTGGAAGCATTGCAACGAGCCCCAGGCTCCGTCGCTTTACCCTGAGGTTATGACGGGCGCCGTTCCTATCGCCTCAGGTCGCCCCTCCACCGGTGAAGGCTTCACGAGGAAGCAATCACGAAGACCAACGGGGTCCTCAAAGGACTCGGGGAATGAGTGAGACTCCCCTAGTTCCTATAATTTATCGGACTACCCCCACCTCGGCTATATCTAAGACACCCGCGTGTAAAACGCCTAAAATTCCGGATCTAGAAGACATCCATATCGGAGATGGGCAAAAACCGTCCAACTCCTTTCGCTAAAGAGGTAAGGGTAATTGACAAAAATTCGAGCGATCCTCCTGGCAGTCGGCTTCGCGGGTCTTGTCGTAGTATGGGGCCTCGCGTGGACTGCTAAACATATCGAACGCATAGGTAGCGGAATTGCCCCTCTCAAGGAGCGCGTATTTGACGGCTTCCAGGTCATCACTTTAGGAACCGGAGCCGACCGTATAAACCACAACCGTGCTGGCCCATCGATAGGAATTGCACTTGGAAACGAGCTTATTCTTGTTGATGCAGGCGCCGGCCTTGTTGGGTCGATGAGGGCAGCAGAAATCCCCGCCCGACAACCCACCTCCATAATCTTGACCAGCATTCTTCCCGAGAACTTCGTGGGGCTCGATGATTTTCTAATGGCCAGAGCTCAGGAAGGCGCGACCAATGCACTTCACATTATAGGGCCGCCAGGAAGTAAAAAAACCATTAACCGCCTTTGGAAGGGTCTTGAAGCAGCTCTCGACCTTCAAACAGAAATCATGGTACTTCAAAATATAATCCCTCCAACTGTCTCCGAGATCAAGGAATCAGAGAGCTTCACTGTTGGATCTTTCAAGCTCGACACCATTAACGTAGGCCAATTAACAGCAAACTTTTTCGCCTACAGAGTGTGGCAAAAAGAGAAATCTGTTCTTGTTGCAGGCCGCGCACATGACAACAAGCGTCTTATCACATTTGGTAAAGACTGCGATTTTTGGTTCCAAGGTGCCCATGTTCGCGAAGCCTTAGAAGCAGCCATCGCTAGTGGAGCTTCGGAAGCCACAAGGCGAGAGGCTCGTTCCTGGATTGCCCTTGAAGACCTAGGTGCTCTCGCCACTCAGATGAATGTTCGTGCCGTGGCACTCACCAGACTCACACCACCTCCAATATTCGACTTCCAATATAAGCGTCTAGTAGGCAGGACTTTTGCACGACCAGTATTTGTAGCAAAGGATGGAGACGTCTTTTCTCCTTGAAAGCAGACTCCACAACGAATAAAAAAAGAACAGGTCTTTTCTGCTGCAATATCCCTAGACTTCCGAGAAGCCACCATCGACGACATATTCAGACCCTGTGACGTAGGAAGAATCTTCGCTCAGAAGGAACAGCACGACGCTTGCGACTTCTTCGGGAGTACCCCACCTTCCTAAAGGAACCTTCTCCAGAATCGGATTTCCGAAAGCTTCTATCTCTTCTTGCGACAAGCCTCCGTTTTGGAAAAACGGTGTCGCGATGGCCCCTGGAGCCACCGCATTAACACGAACCCCCAAAGGTGCGAAATCCGCCGCCAGAATGCGAGTCAGAGTCCGAAGAGCCCCTTTTGTCGGGGCGTATATCGCCATGCCGGGAAAACCTACTTTCCGAGCAGCAGTGGTATTTAAGACGACGGATCCATTTTCGGACATGCAAGGCTTAAGCGACTTGGCCTGCAGAAGTGGTCCTCTAACATTCACATGGAACTGTCGATCAAACTCATCCGGGCTTACTTCTTCCAAGGGCCGAACAGTACCGATACCTGCATTAAGAAAAGCCCCGTCGAGTGCACCCCATTCCGCCTTCAATAATCTAGCCAAGTCATCGGCTGCATTGTCTTCCGCGGCATCATTTACAATTGCGAGACAGCCGGGGATTTCTTCTTTGGCCTGGTCTAGTCCCGCCTGCTGCCTTCCCGTCACCGCTACAAGGGCGCCCTCCTCGCTAACTCTCTTCGCAGTGGCGAGACCAATACCGCTGGTACCACCAGTAACAAGAATTTTTTTACCTTCAAAGCGTGGCACTCGAATGCCTCGATTCTAATCTTTGTGGGGGACTGCCAAAGATGGAAAGACCCTGGTGTAAACCAGGAACACCAATGCAAATGCGCCCAAAAAGCCTAGTGCGACCCCGGTCTGAATCCAGCCGAAGGGAGCAAGGGTTTCTTCAGGGACCCAAGCGGGCCATGCCATTACATTACGCTCTAACCAAAATCCAAAAGCGGAGACAAATGCAACGGAAGAAACAAACCAATACGTTTTCTTGGGTTTTTGCCCAAGCAGAAACCAAAAAGGTACGACCCAGATACAGATCCAGGCCAGTAGCGTTAAACGGACATAGGGCTCCTGAATTCGATCCCACCATCCTTCGAAGTACCACGTAGACTGAAGAAATTCGGTCCCAAGCCGGTGCTGGAACCACATAGTCTCTTCCGGAAGGTTGCCGTACCAAATCACTAGGTATTGAGCGAAGAAGAGATACATCCAGAAAATTGAAAAGGCAAAAATCATCTTCCCAAGATCGTGTAGCCGAGCCTGACTGACCTCACCTTCAAGCCCAGGATAGTTTCTGTGGAGAACTGCAAGCATCGTTGTGAATGTGACCGCGCAAAGGAAACCACCCCATGCAAAAAACGCGCCAAAGAGATTTGAGAACCACATCGGCTCGAGCGACATCATTTGATCAAAGGCAATAAGGCTCCAACCCGCGGCATATACAATGCAGATTACGGGAGCTAGCACCTTGAGCCTCTGGCTTTGTGCCTCTGCCTCCTCGCTATCCCCTCGCCAGTTTTTAGTCCAGCCTTCGATCAATCCCTTAACGGCGCCTTGTCCCTCGACGCCCTGAAAAGTCGTCCGGGCTCTCGTCTTCAGCCACGTAATCGTTAAAAGCGCAAGAACACCCAGGACCGCCAGATCCATTACATACATTCTAGTAGGATTTAACCAAGCAGCTTTCATCTCGATCGGATGGTCTATCCACGGATAAATATGGCTACCTCCGGCGATACTTGCGATGCCGAGCAAAAACGTAATGGGCACCCAGGCGCCAAGGGCTTCTGAGATTCGCTGCAGTGGACCTGCCCAGCGTGCGCCAATGATCACCATCGCAGCGGAAAAGACGATACCTCCCTGTGCCACCCCACCAAAATAAAGATAGTTCACATGGAACGCACGCCACGTCGTCTCTGCATCAGTGGACAACCCATAAAAAAACGTTGCGATGCCGGTAAGCGCTAACACCGCGGCTATTAAAGTAGGAGTCCTAGGAAGCGCCCGTGGCTGGGCTCGCTCATTAACAGACGCGGCCGCGCTCACGGCTTACCTCCCTTTTTATCAAGAAACCGTACATAGTTAACAATATCCCATCGATCCATCTGCGGAATCCGATTGTAATGAGGCATGCGAATTCCTCCGTTTCGGATGGTCAGGTAGATGTAACCGTCGCTGCGTCCTCTGGTGATACCAACAAGAGGGAAAACTCCTGCAAAAGGCCCGGCCTTACTCCCGGTCATGCTTACAGGGCCATCACCCATGCCGGTGGTACCATGACAAACCTCACAGTAGATCGCGTACTGCTCCGCTCCATTCGCAACCGATCTGAAATCTCCAGGATCGCGAGGGTTAACGAGAGCATCTGCCTTTGCGAGGTCCAGTCGATTGACCTGAATTTCACCTCCGTCGGTCGGCACAGAACCTTCGGGGGGTAAAAACTCTACCCTCTCCCCGTGAAGGGTTGCCTCTTCAAAGCCCTGCACAACCTTCTGCCACTTCATCTGAGGAAACCAAGTCTCCGACCATTGTTCCCAACAACCCGTAAGTCCGAGGAGAAGGAACATGCAAATCGCAACCAGCCAATTGGGTTTATGCCTCAACAAGGCTCACCTCCTTGGCCGCATGCGCACGAAGAAGTGCGTCTACTTCCGCTACATCACGGTCTTCACAATCCACTACTAGGCCAAACTCCTCGGAGGAAAAACGAGAACTGTATGCTTTGTCATGTACACCGAACTTACCGTAAGGCAGTTTTCCTACTTTAAGAAACCCGAACAAGGTCATAAGACCGCCAAATAGAACGGTTAACTCAAAGGAAATTATGACGTAAGGCGGAATCGAAGACATCGGCTTGCCACCTATCATAATTGGCCAGTCATTTGACATCCAAATCGTTATAAAAAAGCCGGTGAACGCGCCTACGAGACCACCTATTAGCGTCCAAATGCGGACCCCACTGGGCTTCTCAATTACTGCGTCGTCAATCTCCGCAAACGGTGCCGGAGAGTAGACTTCAAGGTTGTCAAAACCACGATTTTTCAGTCGCTTGATGACATCCACCAGCGGATCGGGTTGATCATAGATACCGAGTATTGACGGCATCAGCGCACTCCTGCGTGTGCCTTTTCGTGGATGGCGAGTTCCTTCACCTCCGCGATGGCAATCACTGGAAATAACTTAAGGAAAATCAAAAAGAGCGTACAGAAGAAGCCGAAGCTACCTGCAACTATTCCAAGTTCGGCAAATGACGGAATATAAATACCCCAAACAGCTGGGTCGTACTCCCTCGAAAGGCCCGTAATAATAATTACGTACCGCTCAAACCACATACCGATATTTATGAAAGTCGCGACTACAAATATAGTCGGAATGTGGGTTCTAGCGCGTTTAGACCAAAAGACTTGAGGTATGACCCCGTTACAGATGATCATAATCCACGTTGATATCCAGTACGGGCCGAATGCCCGGAGATAAAACGAAGTCTTTTCAAACTCTACGCCACTGTACCAAGCAATGAAATATTCGGTTGCGTACGCATAAGAGACAATAATTGACGTGAGGAGGATAAACCTACACATATTGTCAAAATGGTAGTTGGTGATGTAGGCCTCTAGGCCATAAATCCTTCGAACCGGGATCAGTACTGTTAAGACCATCGCAAAACCCGAGAAGATTGCGCCCGCAACAAAGTACGGAGCGAAAATCGTCGCGTGCCATCCTGGGACAATCGACGCAGCGAAGTCCCAGGAGACTACGCTGTGGACCGACAAAACCAATGGCGTAGCCAACCCCGAAAGATGGAGAACAGATCGGGAGTGCGATTTCCACTGTATTGACGTTCCCTGCCATCCAAGTGCCATCGCTGTATATAAAAACTTGCGCCAACCCTTAGCTCGGTCGCGTGCGATTGCTAGATCAGGAATTAGTCCGATGTAAAAGAATACTATGGAAATCGTCGCGTATGTGGAAATCGCAAATGTGTCCCACATGAGAGGGCTCTTAAAGTTTACCCAAAGGCCCCTTTGATTAGGGTAGGGAAGAATGAAGTACGACTTCCACATTCGTCCAACATGTATACCGAGGAACTGTGCTGCGGTCAGAACCGCAAAAACAGTCATAGCCTCGGCACCCCTATTAATGGCATTACGCCACTTCGCGCGAAACAAGTAGAGGATCGCGGATATCAGTGTTCCAGCATGCGCAATGCCGACCCAGAACACAAAGGTAACAATGTAAGCACCCCAGAACAGTGGGTGTGTATAACCGCCTATCCCGAGACCAATATAAACCTGGTAAACCCAAATCGCTCCGGCAAGGTGCATCAGGAACAGAGCTGTCCCCAAGCACATCCAATAGCCCAACGTGGGCTTACTCATCACGGCCAGGATATCTCTATTTATCTTCGAGTCTTGCTCCGGAGAAAGCGGCTCTGGGTTTGCGATAGGTGTGGCTGGTGGCGGCGTCATGTGTCTATGCCTCCACCTTGCCGCGGATCACCTTTGAAAGATACGTTACAGCGGGACGAGTGTTGAGCACATGAAGAGCATGGTAACCGCGTTTCTTGTTTGTAAATTTTTTATAGAATGCGCTCTCGTGATCTCGCACGTTGCCGAAACCAATGGCATCTGAACCACAGGCCCTCTGACAAGCAGTCTGCACATCTCCTTCGGCTATAAGTCGATCTTCATCTTTTGCTGTCTGTCGGGCAGCTTGAATCCTTTGAACGCAGAAAGTGCATTTTTCCATGACTCCCTGACCACGCACAGTAACATCTGGATTCAGCATAAGGTGCATTGGCTCAGGCCATTTGGTCAACTGATTATCGTAAAAATTGAACCGCCTTACCTTGTAGGGGCAGTTGTTGGCGCAGTAACGAGTTCCAATGCATCGGTTGTAAACCATCGCATTCAAACCTTCTTCGTTGGTATAGGTTGCAATCACGGGGCAGACCGGCTCACAGGGTGCAGACCCACACTGCTGACAAAACATAGGCACATTGCGTACGTCCGTATCCCCTAATTTTTCCCCGTTAGCCTGGGGATGAGTGCGCCCTAGAGGCAAGTCTGCTTGTCCTTCCCCAACGAACCGATTGAGGCGAAGCCATGGCATTTGACGAACCCTGAGTGTTTCAACTTCTCCCACAACAGGAATATTGTTTTCTACATAACAAGCCTGGATGCACGCACTGCACCCATCACATTTATCCAAATCGACCGTCATCCCCCATCTGTAGGGGCTATCGTCTACCGCATCATCTCCAGCATCGTATGGCTCATGAATCTCATGATGGCCTCCGCTAGAGGAATGGTCGTCCGTTTTGGCTCCATGATCGCCATGGTCTTCGCCATGGTCGCCGTGTGCAGCGCTTGCCAGGGCCGAGAGACTAACCACTTCTCCTAGCTGTCTGCCTCTCTTGTTGTCGCTCCACTGAAGCATCGGCAGCCGACGCGTCTTACCGGTCGCTGCAAGCGAAGCGTGATCGGTGAGCCAAGCCCTGCCGCCTTTTTCGTCCACTCCGGGTGATAGAGCATCGATAACATTGACTCCGCGTACCTGACCCGGCATTCCGTCGCAGGCCTTCGATGCCCAGTGTCCTTCAGTGTGGCCCTGTCCAATCGGGACGGCTACAACGTCATCCCGAATGCCTCCCCGTGGATAGACTGATACTTCCAAACTGCCCGCGGATGTCTCTATCGAGATAACATCTCCGATCTCAACCCCGAGATCATCAGCAGTCTTTAAGCTAATTTCGGCCCAACTTTGCCAGGCAACACTGGTTATGGGATCGGGAATTTCTTGTAGCCAGGGAAGCGCTGCCCCACGACCATCGTAGAAGTGGCTATGGGGAAAGGCGACCAATGTGTACTTCCCTTCACCCGAGAGCATTGGAACAGTCGCGTCAATAGCAGATGCGACGACAGGCGCCTCTCCGGCCGGCAATTTTTCAAAAACTCCGCCTTCTGCCTTGGCTCGGCGAAGATCCACGTCTGACCAGGACCTTTCGAGCGCCGCTCTAAAGTCTCCCTCTGGCATCGAGTCGGCAGTGGTTCCCCCAAGAGCACGTCCCAGTCCGATGACAGTATCTCCAAGCGCCCGCGTATCGTAGAGAGGTTGAATTGACGGCTGAATTAAAGAACGCATCCCTGCTCTCGGGAGCAGGTCCCCCCAACTCTCGAGCGGGGAATGGTCGGGCAAAATTATTGAGGCATACGCGGTTGTCTCATCCGGAGACGACGAGGTACAGACAACTACCGGAACCTTAGAGAGAGCTTCGGCAAACCCAGAAGCCTCGGGCATCGAAAAGACAGGATTACTACCATGGACAAAAAGAACAGACACCGCCCCATCATTCATTTGTCGGATAAGGGCCAATGCGTCCTTGTAGCTAGATTTCGTGGATTCTGACTGATCTGGGAGAATTCGCACGCCGCTCCCGATAGAGCCCGCAACCGCGTTAAGGATGAGAACAGCTGCGTTAGCACCGACGGCTCTTCGGCTAGTTACTGCGGGGCCTGGGGGGAGTGCGACGACCTTCTTGCCTCGTGCAACAGCTCTACCAAGCCGCTCGATGGTCTCAGCAGGAATATCCGAAGACTGCGCAGCTTCACTAACGCTGACGCCCGATACAAGGTTTAAAAGTGATTGGTCATTTCCAGATTCGATCGCGACCCTAGCGATCGCAAGCGCGAGTTGACCTTCACTGCCGGGCTTAGCAGGTAACCATTCGTCGGAACTCGAAGCTGTGAGGGAGAGACGGGAGCCTACATATACAAGCCGAGCTCCACCATCAATATGCTGTTCGACATCTCGTGCATCCGCCAACTGCCTCTTGTGTTCGGTCGCTGATAGCCCTGTGTCAAGAAGCTCAGAACCAAAATCGATTACCAAATCCGCATCGGTCAAATCAAAAACGGGGGTACCCTCAACTCCGAAAACTTCGGAAGTTGCAGCTCGTAGCCCCTCATCGGAAAACGGTTCGAAAACGGTGCGAGACGCCCCGATCGAAGTCGCCAACCTATCCATAACCTTGGCTGCCGTTTCCCCGGGATGACTACCCAGGAAATGAGTACCTTTTGGCCGTTCTCCAACCGCCTTGGCTAGTTGTCCAATCGCGGCATCCCAAGTGACAGGTACTAACTCACCTTCTTCATTGCGGACCTGGGGTCCGCGGAATCGATCTGGCTGAAAGGTGCGGCCAATTGTCGCCTGACCACGTGCACATAGAGCCCCGCGGTTTACAGGGTGGTCCGGGTTCCCTTCGACAAGGATTGGTTTGCCTTCTCTCGTTTTCACATGTATGCCACAACCTGCGGGGCATTCCTGGCAGGTCGAAGCGTAATAAACCGGAATTCCAGGGGTAATCTCTTCGGGCTGAACAACATAGGGGATCAGATTCGTAACGTGGTCAGAGCAGCCTGTTGCAGCTACAGCGCCCGCACTGGTCCCTACCAGTTTGAGAAAATCGCGACGATCAATTTGAGGCATGCGGTCCTCTCGTAAGGATCCGACCTAGTAGTGACAGGTCAGACAATCTTGCGAGACACCGTTCTCGCGATGACAGTTAATACACCAGCCCATTTCAAGCTTCTTTGTCGGTAGCAAAGAAGGGCCGGCATTGGTATCCGGAACCAAATACAGTTTCTCTATCTCTTCGACCGGTCCATGACAGGTCTGGCATTCAATATCGGCTTGTACGTGCCGGTTGTGCCTGAACTTCGCATGTTCCGGTAATCTATGAATTTGCTTCCATTCGATTGGTTTCTTTTCCTTCCAGTGCTCCTTCAGGATCTTTATACCCTCAAGCTCGTCATACTCGGCTGGGAAAGCACTGTGACAGCCCATGCAGAGCTCCACCGAAGGGACTCCTGCGTAGCGGGCCCTATCAGTACCCGAATGGCAGTAGAGGCACTCGATCTCAAAGTCACCGGCATGGTGCTTGTGACTAAAGGGTATCGGTTGAAGTGGACCTGGTGCATCAGGATCCCAAGCCAAATCATGAGACCTGCATGCCTCCAAAGAGGGAAAAGGTCGGTCGAATTCGGCTGGAATTTCGATCTCCAGATGGGGATCGTCTGCCAGCTTAGCTTTGAGCTCCTGCGCTTCGCAGACACTAGACGCGACCAGCTTTTCGGCCGCCTGAGCCGGCTGCTCGACGGTTAAAGACAGACAGTAGACGAGCAGGGATGCTATTGCGGCCTGAAAAGCCAACCATCGCACTCGGCGTCCAACGCTATCAAGATCCTTTGAGATGACCGTTCCTCCTGGGAATCTTCCCTACCTGCACCTGCGAACTTTCTCTGAGCGGCACCTGGACCGCCTCAAACCAAAACGGGCTCGAGGTTTTCCGATGGCACTGTATCGTTTGAGGAGCAACCTTTCAGCAGTCAAAGGCAATTTTTTTCGCAGGAAAGGATTCGACTGCGCCCCCAAAATAAAAAAACCTAGCGGTGTTTGATTAGAACGTGGATCGCCTTGCGTCAAGCGTGTTTCAACGACTCGCCCTACCTGGTAAGCTGTAAACTCACTTTTTTTAGAAAACTAGGGGTCAGACCGCTCACGTCAGGCCCTCACTTCGGGACCCGGGCGCTTTCAAAGGTGTACCGTTCCTGACTACAAGGAGCTTTTCGATGGGAGATGCCTGGATTATCGATGCCGTTAGAACCCCCCGCGGGCGCGGAAAAAAAGAAACTGGAGGCCTTTCTGGCGTTCACCCTCAAGAGCTTTTGGCCACTTGTTTAAATGGGTTACAGCATCGAAACGGATTTGATCCCAAAGATGTAGAAGACGTTGTCGCGGGCTGTGTTACGGCTGTCGGCGAGCAAGGCGGTTGTGTAGCTCGGATGTCGGTTCTTGCCGCAGGGTGGGACCCGGAAGCCGCTACAGGAGTTACGATCAACCGATATTGTGGCTCCGGACAACAAGCAGTGAACTTCGCCGCTATGGGCGTCATGGCTGGTCAGCAGGACCTCGTAATCGGCGGTGGTGTGGAGTCAATGTCTAAGCATCCGATGGGTGCGGACAAATCGGGCATTGACGGACATAACTCCCACTTAAGAGAGCTGCACCCGCTAGTGCCTCAAGGCATCTCTGCCGACCTTATTGCGGCGAGAGAAGGCTTCAGCAGAGAAGACGTCGACCAGTATGCGCTCGAGAGCCAGCAACGAGCTGGAAAGGCACAAAGAGAGGGACGATACGATAAAAGTATTTTGCCGGTTGCCGACAACTCTGGTGCCCCAATCCTGGACCGAGATGAACATGTGCGGCCAGAAACTACGCTTGAAGGCCTTGCCAAGCTACCAGCATCTTTCGAGGGCGTAGGAGGTTATGTACAGAAGGGCGACGCCCGGACCTTCATAGAAAAAGCCAACTCTCGCTATCCGGACGCGAATATTGAACACGTTCACACTGCAGGTAACTCGTCAGGGATCGTCGACGGGGCCGGAGCCGTCCTGATCGCATCCCCAGGATACGCGCAAGCTAACGACCTGAAACCCAGAGCAAGGATCGTCTCTATGGCTACCGCTGGAGACGAGCCAATCATCATGCTCACCGCTCCTACCCCTGCATCAGAAAAAGCCCTAAAAAAGGCGGGCATGAACATTGACGACATTGACGTCATGGAAATTAACGAAGCCTTTGCCGTAGTACCCATGAAAACGATGAGGGACTTAAAAATCGATCATGAGAAAGTGAATATCAACGGAGGAGCAATCGCACTGGGGCATCCATTAGGTGCTACAGGAGCGATGTTACTCGGAACAGCTCTCGACGAACTCGAACGACAAGATAAATCTACCGCATTGGTGACGATGTGCATCGGTAACGGCATGGGCGTCGCCTCGATTATTGAGAGAGTCTGATAATGCTTACAACAAGAACCCAACGGCCCTGATGATCAGGGAAGACATGCGATCGCGAGTTACTGATGCCTGTAAATCCCGAACTGCTTGAAATACTGGTTTGCCCAGAAACTAGGCAGAAGTTAAGAAATGCTACTGATGGAGAGCTTTCGAAACTTGAGGCTCTTTACAATAGCGGTGCCCTGCACGATCGAAGCGGAAACAAAGTAGCAAGTGCTGTTAAGGAAGGGCTCGTAAGAGAGGACGGCCAAGTTCTATACGTCGTAGACGAGGGTATTCCTATCATGCTAACCGAAGAATCGATTGAGTTAGAGGTTAGGCCACACCGGTGAATTCGAGCGATCATCAATTTCTCAAATCGGCCAGTAAAACGCCGAGGGTCTCCTTGTCGCGAGCATTCCTAACAGGTATGGAAAATTCCGTTGAGCTAACCAAGTCTCGGTAACGAGATTTAACAATA
>DKAI01000070.1:12213-19888 GCA_002450755.1 Deltaproteobacteria bacterium UBA6930 | reverse complement strand
ACTTGAAGGTGATAGCGCGGAGGTATTTGCCTTTGATAAGATTTTCTCTGCGTCAATTGACTATAATGACAATTATGTCAATGCGACAGTCGTATTCGACGTAGATCTAGCTGATGTTAGGTCAGTAGTTGCTGCCCATTCCGGTCGGCAAGATGTAAGTACAGAGGTGAGATTGCTTGCTTGCCAAGAATTCTCCACCTCTTCTGCGATTGATCAAAAAGCATGTAGAATTCCACTAGGTGAAAAAATACCTTCTATCCATGTGAACGGAGTAGCCGTAAATTGCCCGGTGTCCCTTTCCCATCATGGAAGGTTTGTCGCCTTCGCTTGTGGTTTACCTTCAGGGCCTTGGCAGATGGAAAGATAAAGATGAGTAACTTCAACCTTCTCGCAATCGCGAATCGTGGTGAGGCTGCGATGCGTTGCATTAGAACAGCCAAAAATCTTCGGACAAAGGAGGGGAGCAGTCTCGAAACTCTCGCTCTTTATACAAACGCCGATAGGGAAGCTCCTTTTGTAAGGCATGCGCACAGAGCGATCTCTTTAGACGAGAGCAATGGGCCTGTCGCCGCATACCTTGACTACAAAGAGTTAGTTTCCGTTATGAGAGGTGCAGGCGTCGATGCCGTATGGCCAGGCTGGGGATTCGTGGCTGAATCACCTGACTTTGTCGATGAGTTGGAATCCGCGGGCATAATTTTCTTGGGGCCTCCGGCTTCCGCAATGCGCCGGCTTGGAGACAAGATTTCATCGAAGCTTCTAGCGGAATCTTTGTCTGTCCCAGTTACGCCCTGGAGTCGTCGCGCTATGGATAACATCGTTGAGGCGCGAGATAGTGCGCGTGAAATAGGGTTTCCTCTCGTTGTTAAAGCCTCGGCGGGAGGTGGCGGTCGTGGAATACGCTTTGTTTCGAATGAAGAGGATCTCGAAGATGCTTTTAATTCAGCTAAGTCCGAAGCCGAAAGCGCATTTGGAGATGGCCGTCTTTTTCTTGAATCTGCGGTTCAAGGCGGAAGGCATATTGAAGTACAAGTTCTGGCAGACAAGTTTGGTAATACGTTTTCCCTAGGTTGTCGTGACTGTTCTGTCCAGCGTCGTTTTCAAAAAGTTCTTGAAGAGAGTCCACCGCCGAATCTTTCGCAAGACCTCATGGAAACTCTACAACACGATGCAATCCGGATTGCTTCCGAAGTAGGCTACGAAAGCGCTGGAACTGTAGAGTTCTTGGTAGGACCTGAAGAATATTATTTTCTCGAAATGAATCCGAGGCTTCAAGTTGAGCATGGAATAACGGAGGCCGTGACGGGACTCGATCTGGTGGAATTGCAAATTTGTGTCGCGAGAAATGAAAATCTTTCGGGATTAAAGATAAATTCGCTCGGACACGCATTTGAAGCGCGGGTTTGTGCAGAAGACCCGGATTCCGGGTTTTTACCGGCGCCTGGAAAAATCGCACGCTTCGATCCTGCTTTAGGTCCTCGAATTCGTATTGATACAGGCGTTTCTCCGGGGGCTTCAGTTCCAGAAGCATTTGATTCTCTGATTGCAAAGGTAATCACCACTGGAATCGACCGCGAGGACGCTCGCGCACGTCTTTTAAGTGCGCTGTCTGATTTTGATCTCGTGATTGAGGGTGGTGCGACGAACAAAGGATACCTGCTCGGTGTATTGTCCGATACAGAATACATTCAGGGCGGAGTGGATGTTGGATGGCTTGACCGTCGCAGTGAACAACGAACCGGCCAGGGTCTTCACGCGTCGCCGGCATTAATAGCGGCTGCAGTACTTGCTTATCAAAGAGATCGGAAACTTGCACGCCTGAATTTCTACGCTGACCCATCGAACATAAACCCAGCGAACGTACCTAAGTCTGAAGGCCAGGAGATTGATCTTTCGTACAAAGGTGAACAATACCGTTTAGATGTGTTCGCGATCGGCTCGTGGCGATATAGAGTTTATCTGGATGATCAAGTCGTAGCAGTAAGTCTTACGGAGCAGGGAGGACACCGTGCACAACTGACATTAAACGGAGAGGAGTTACCGATTCTTTATGATTCTACAGAAGCTGGAATTCGAGTTGAGGTAGAAGGACAGCCCCATCAGTTCGGTTGGCAGACGCTAGGTCAAGTACGGGCGGCCACGCCTGCGATGGTTATTGCGGTAAATGTTGCAGTTGGTGATCGGGTCGAAGCGGGTCACCCACTCGGCATTTTGGAAGCTATGAAGATGGAGATTGGCTTTGATGCTCCGGTAGCAGGTGTAGTGACTGAACTTGAAGTGCGAGCTGGCCAACAAGTAAAGGCAGGAGACGTATTAATTGTAATCGATCCGGCTGGTGATGAAGACCTAAGTGAAACGTCGGAGAGATTGGTGCTCCCGGCTTATGAGGACCCACTAGCCCCACTGTTTCGTTCAAATAAAGAGGGTGGAGCATTTGGGTTGCCAGACCTTTCTGAGGCGGATGCGAGTGCTCCGGAAGATCGCCGTTCGGCTGTATCAGCTGTTCGCGAGGAAATTCGCAGACTTATTTTAGGCTTCGATGTACATCCTCAGAGGGCGGAATCACTTATTGAGTTTCTCGAGTCTCCCCTCGATGCTTCCCTGTCCAGTCAATTTATCTCAGAGCTTGCACCGGCAGCGATAGAACTGCGTGTTGCAGCAGATGTCGAACAGCTGTTTATTAGATCTCCGCGCGCATCGGTGTCGGGCGAACTCGGACCTTCGAATTCCGCCAGAATGAGGATGTTTGTTCGCCGTTTACGTGCAGGGGGTGCCGGCATTGCATCTGAATTTCTCGAACTAGTGAGCACAGCACTAGCTCATTATGGAATAAGCAATTTAGAAGAGGACTTTGACGAAATTGAAAGGGCAGTCCTTCGGATGCTGGCGTCACAAGTTGCTCCTCCGCAGCGCCAGAGGATAATTTTAGCTTTACTTCGGCAGGTTGAATCCTTGGTCCAACATGGTGTTGTTGCCGATAGGGCTTGGGAGTTGGAAGAAGCGCTTACTCGTCTTGCAGATATGAGAGGTCTGGTGTCGGATGCGGTAGCCGACGCCGCGATAGATGCACGCTATGAAATCTACGAACGCCCCGGAATTGATGCGGGCTTAGAGCGAACCGGTCAGGACTTAGACGAATGGTTTTCAGTTGGCGGTCGTGGGGTCGAGCAACCAAGTAACCATATAATTCGTGATATGGCAGATTCTCCGCGACCGATATTTGACCGCGTAGCTCGGGGTATCAGTGATGTCGATGAAAACAAACGCGTACTGGCGATTCAAGTTCACCTGCAACGCATCTACTCTCCAATTTCAATTGTGGACTGGAAATTTTCGATCCACGGAAAGCTTTCCGTTGTTGAGGCGACCTTAGAAGACGAAAGGGTCGTTATTGCTAGTGCATGTCTCCCAGATGATATCTCAGACTCCGCAGCGCTTCTTAAGGAGGCTGCTAGTCGAAGGCGGGAGCACCATGAGTGGCCCGCTGTTTTTTCCATAGAGTTACTAGTCTCGGCAGAAGAAAGTTTCTCTATTACAGAGGCAGCAAGGCGACTTCAACGGTGCATCAAGTCAGGATTTTCAGCGCGACGTTTCACTCTAAGTGTCGTGAGCATGGGAAAAGCTAGTCAATGCGAGACCTTTTTACCCACACAATCTTCTTGTAAAAAACTTGATAGGGCTTTCGGTCTTCACCCGGAATGTCTATCGCGGATTGACTTAGAAAGGCTTGAGAAATTCGATCTTAAAAGAATGGATGCTCCTGAAGACATCTATGCGTTCAAAGCGCGGGCCTTGGAAGCAGAGGGAGATGAACGTATTATCGTTCTCGCGGAAGTGCGATCTAGAAGAGATCATCCTGATCGTCATGAAGAGGTTAACCCCGCTGCTTTTGAAAAGGCCTTTATAGAAGCTACTCGTGTCATGCGTCGTCTAGTAGCGGAAATTGATCCGAAGCGCCGTTTGCAATGGAATAGAATTTGCATTTATTGTGGCCCCCCTGTTCGTCTCGACTCAGATCTCACATCAAATATGATTCGTCGTCTGTGGCCGACAGCCCGCCGCTTGGGTCTAGAGAAGGTGATCGTCCGTGCAAATCTAATAGATGAAAAATCTTCGGGACCGATGAGGCAGACTGAATTTGTGATTAGTGATATTACAGGGAGCAATATTGATTTAATTACGAGAGATCCTCGGAGACGCCCTCTTGAGTCCGTTAGCGACTATGAGCAAAAAGTCTTGACTGCGCGAAGTCGAAGGCTTGTTTATCCCTACGAAATAATAAGAATGCTGACAGGTTCGGGGCGAGACTCCGATAGCCTTACTCCCTTCCCGACTGGTGCGTTTGAAGAGTATGATTTAAGCGAAGAGAGAGAAGAGTCAGAGCCTCTAGACTGCCAGAGCGTTGACGGCCGCCCTTATGGTTTAAACAAGAGTGCTGTCGTATTTGGTATTATTACAACTCCAACTGAAAAACATCCAGAAGGTATTCAAAGAGTTTTATTACTTTCCGATCCTACTATTGGAATGGGAGCACTCTCTTCTGGAGAGTGCGACAGAATTGTAGTCGCTCTTAAATTGGCAGAAGACCGAAAGATTCCGCTTGAATGGATTCCTGTGTCTGCAGGCGCAAAAATTGAGATGGAAAGCGGTACTGAAAATCTTGATGCAACAGCACGCGTAGTCAAAAAAATTATAGAATTTACTCAAAACGGGGGATCTATAAATCTCATTATTCAAGGTGTAAACGTTGGAGCACAAAGTTATTGGAATGCTCTCTCTACCATGCTTATGCATACTAAAGGAGTATTGATTATGACCCCAGGTGCCTCAATGGTTTTGACAGGCCGTGCCGCTCTTGAAGCTTCTGGTGCAGTATCTGCTGAGGACGAGGTTGCAATTGGCGGCTTTGAGAGAATAATGGGACCTAATGGGGAAGCGCAGTACTTTGCTTCCGATCTTTCAGACGCCTACAGAATCCTTTACGAGTACTACCGCTATTCTTACGTTGCTCCGGGAGAGTTTATGCCGAGGTCTAGTGAATCCACGGACCAGATAACACGTAGTCTTAGACACGAACCATGTGACAGCGAAGAAACCGCTGTTTTTGATTTTAAATTCGTTGGAGAGATTTTTGAAGACGAAACCAATCCGGGACGAAAAAAGCCTTTCCCCATGCGCTCGGTGATGCAGGCTTTAGTCGATAAGGATGGTGGCCACCTTGAGCGATGGAACGCCTGGGTTGGAGCAGAAACATCAATAGTTTGGGATGCCCACTTGGGTGGGATGCCGGCAACATTAATCGGTATTGAGAGCCATAATTTGACAAGGGAGGGTTACCGGCCGCTAGATGGCCCCGCATCATGGAGTGGTGGGACGCTTTTCCCTCAATCCTCCAAAAAGGTGGCTCGAGCTTTGAATAGCGCAAGTGGAAATCGGCCGGTGGTAGTTCTTGCAAACCTCTCTGGTTTCGATGGTTCTCCCGAATCCATGCGGAAGCTCCAACTTGAGTATGGAGCAGAAATCGCCCGCGCCGTTGTTAATTTCCGAGGACCCTTGTTATTCATGGTTGTGTCACGCTATCACGGCGGAGCTTACGTGGTTTTCTCTCAGGAGTTGAATTTGAGTTTAAAAGCATCTGCTCTGGAGGGAGCGTACGCCTCTGTGATTGGAGGTGGTCCAGCAGCGGCGGTTGTGTTTGCGAGAGAAGTGCGTGCGCGTGTAGCCGCGGACGAGCGAGTTCGGAAAATGCAACTAGAGTCAGAACAGAGTGGGAAAACTCAGAGTCGCGCGACTCTAGATAAAGTAAGGCACGAGGTGACACTTGAAAAACAGGCCGAACTGGCAGAAGAATTTGATCGAATTCATTCCGTCCAACGGGCACAGGCGGTCGGGTCACTAGGGAATATTATCCCGCCTGACACCCTAAGACCGTTTCTGATTGGCCAGCTTCGTCAGTCTATCGGTTTGGAGGAGGAAGGTTGAAGCGGAAGAAAAAAAGAGCACGGCGTGGAGGTCGAGATAGTCGCCCTGTTCTTTTAAACGACGATGAGATACAGGCTATGAGGGAGGCGGGCCATTTGGCTGCTTCTTTGCTCGACGATGTTAAGAATTATATCTCGGTTGGGATCACGACTGAGGATATCGATCGACGTATTGCAAAAAATACTGAAGATGCCGGCGCGATTTCGGCGCCTCTCGGCTATAGAGGTTTTCCAAAGCATTGCTGTACATCGGTAAATGACGTCGTTTGTCACGGAATCCCCACGCCTAGCAAGGAACTCAAGTCTGGCGACATTGTAAATGTGGATGTAACCCCAATTCTTAAAGGATTTCATGGCGATAGCTCCCGTACTTTTGAAGTTGGCGATGTATCTCCTGTGGCTAAGAAGCTTGTTTCAAATACTTATCGGGCACTTTGGCGGGGAATTCGTGCAATTAATATTGACGGATTTACGGGTGACATAGGGAATGCCATTCAGGTATTTGCCGAAGAACTGGGTTACTCAGTGGTTCGCGAGTTTACAGGACATGGAATAAACAGGATTTTTCATACTTCCCCTACAATATTTCATTACGGAGCGTCTGGTAAGGGGGAGGCAATCTCCCCAGGAATGTCATTTACCATCGAACCGATGATTAATTTAGGTCACTGGAAAACGGATATTCTTGAAGACGGTTGGACCGCAGTCACCAGAGATGGGACTCTGTCGGCACAGTTTGAACATACTCTTGTCATTACGCCGGCTGGTCCCGAAGTTATGACGTTGGGAGCAGACGAAGTTCCACCTTTTTAGGTCTCCTGTATGATTCCTTGGATGACATGCCACGCCTCCATTAGTTCCGAGTCTCGAATATTCAATGGAGGAAAGAAACGAATTACGTTTCCGGCAGTTACGTTTACCAAGACGCCTTTCTTTGCAGCGTGTAAAGGAATTTTCGAAGCTTTTTCCATATCATTCAGAACGAGGCCTTGCAGTAGCCCTCTGCCTCGAGTTTCTTTTGCAAGACCGGGATTCTCCTTAACAAATTTTTCCAATTCGCCAGAAAATATTTTCCCTAGACGTGCAGCATTCTCAACGATTTGTTCCTTCTCGATAACTTCCAAGACAGAGTTGGCTGCGACGGCTGCGAGAGGGTTACCGATATAAGTTCCTCCGTGTTCTCCCGGAGATGCCGTGCGGGCCAGTTCCTCGGTACACAAAAAAGCAGCAACAGGGAATCCCCCACCGAGCCCCTTCCCCAATGTAATGATATCGGGCTTTGCTCCATCGTGTTCAAGACCTAGCCAGCGGCCCGTGCGGCCAATGCCTGTCTGTATTTCGTCTAAAATTAGTAAAGCTCCCTGTCGATGACAGATTTCAGAAAGTTCAGCCAAATAACCATCAGGTGGAACGTTAACGCCTCCTTCACCTTGGATGGGTTCTATGACTACCGCGGCAGTTTTTTCGTCCACAACTTTTTCGACGGCGGAGATATCTCCGTAAGGCACGATCGTCGTATCGTTTAATAATGCGGAGAAAGGCTCTCGGTAGCTATCCTGTCCTATCAACGAGAGCGCTCCAAGAGTTCTTCCGTGGAAAGAGTTTTGTGCAGAAATAAATCCGGATCGTTTCGTCGCCCGGTGGGCGAGTTTTATGGCTCCCTCTATGGCTTCAGTACCACTGTTAGTGAGGAA
>DKAI01000070.1:0-11815 GCA_002450755.1 Deltaproteobacteria bacterium UBA6930 | reverse complement strand
GTTTGCATTAGCGTGGCGGCTTGGTCAGCAATTGCTTTTGCAAGACTTGGATGGCAGTGACCTATCGAAGTTACCCCCCAGCCGGCAGTTAGGTCGATGTACGTTTTCCCATCAATATCCGTTACCTTGGAACCGGATCCTGAAACGATGGCTACTGGAACTCTGTTGACTACCGGTAAAAAATGTCTTGCTTCTCTCTTTTGAACACTTTCAAACGCCTCAGACACGGTGCCTCCTTAGTTGTAAGTCATGATACCCTTTAGACCCTATTCCGAGGAGTATTATGTCTGAAACAGTCGATACTATCATTCTGGAGGGCATCGAAATCCCTGCCGCTCTTGGAGTAACCGTCGCAGAGAGGCGAATGCGACGACCTGTTTTAATCGATCTTGAGGTAGAGCGAGATTTAAGCATTTCAGGGAAAAGCGACCGAATCGGTGATACGGTGAATTACAAGGATATCTTCGATGTAGTAGAGGCTATCGCGGGAAGCCGGGAGCACCGCTTGGTGGAGGCTTTAGCAGAAAGGATTGCGACCGCCTTACTCGAGAAGTTCGATCTGCTCGCAGTTACGATCGCTGTCAGAAAGCCGAAGCCGATCGCTGGTGTGTTAGATCATGCCGGGGTCCTGATCAGGCGTGAACGCTAGGGTTATTCTGGTCGCCAGCGTGTTTTTTTAAGAAATCCACGACTACGGTATTCCACTCCTTTGCGGCTTCGACATTTACCGCGTGCGCAGCATTGAGGTCTACGACAGAAAGGTTGGGGACATGCTTTTCGGCCCAATCTCTGCGGTCCTGAAATCGCTTTTCTAGGCGGCCACAGGTAAGAAGAGTGGGGACCTTGTTATCCAGCATTCGTTTAGTGAGGGGTGGGGAGAGGGCCGTAATTGTGGTCGTGTGGGCGATACCGATGGGGTCACTCAAGGCCAGATCGTTGCAAAGCCCTTCTTTCATGTTTCGATCGAGACGAGAGCTATTTTTCGGGTGAATGGGCATCGCTTCGATTGCGGGACGACCACGTTTTAAAACATCCTGCTCAATACCGGCCATGACTTTTCGAGTTGTTTTAATCCATTCGGGAGTCGAGAAGGCCGACAAAGAATTTGTGACTATATGTGCACTGACTCTGTTGGGATGGCGAAGGGCATATTCAAAAGTGATTCTCGCTCCCAGCGAGTAGCCCACGAGAGATAAAGATTCTGCGCGAAGAGTTCTTCGTATTTCTTCGAGTGCGGTTGCATAGCTCTCGGGAGTGTAGCTGGAAGTGTTTTGAGGAGAAGGCGAGTTTCCATGCCCAAACAGCTCTAGTAAAACCGGTTGTGCCACCGTGGATAGCGCGCGTAAGTTTGGTTCCCACTGCCGATTACTCGAGAGTACTCCGTGGATCAAAACCAGAGGCCGTCCCGTGCCTTCGAGTACTTTATAAGAAGGAAGAGAAGTCACTCCGCAGTTGTACTGTTGTATTGCCGGTCCCGTCCCCCCCCCGGGACATTTTCCGCTCCTTCTTTTTTGGGGGTCGAGGTAGTATGATGACTGTCGAAGGGTTTTTCTATGGGAGTTGCACGTGATCCAATTTAATAGGGAACAGTTCCGGGACATTTTGAATAGTGATGGGGAGTTTTCGGTAGCTTCGGAGTTCTGGGAGACGGACTTGCATCTCGGACTTGGCGACTTCAAGTCGCTTTTAAAGATTCGTGACGGCAAAGTTATTGAAATTCGCGAGGCTAAAGAAATTGAGCAGAGCGATATCCTTCTCACCGGCCCGGAGGAAGAATGGAAGAAAGCTCTGGAGCCAATCCCGAAGCCCTATTACCATCACGTCTTTTCTTCCGTTTGCTTTCATGATATTTCGTGGGGCGGGGATATTGAAGGCGCAATGGCATACTTAGGAGCGCTCAACCGAGTGGTCGACCTCCTCCGCGCTCATGCGCGGATAAGTTAGGAGTAACGATTATGGCGAAAATAGAAGATGTTGTTGGACGATATGTCCATGTGGAACTTGATGGTATTGACTATCGTGTTTATTACGAGGAAGCGGGCCAAGGAATCCCTTTGGTCTGTCAGCATACGGCCGGTTCGGATAGCAGACAGTGGCGTCATCTCCTCGGAGATAGCGATATCACAGACAACTTCCGAGTCATTGCGTGGGATCTACCTTTCCATGGAAAATCGGTTCCCCCAGAAGGAACGAACTGGTGGACCGAAGACTACAAACTTGAAGGTCATTGGTTTATGCGTTTCATCCTAGAGATTTGTGCGGCTCTCGATGCGGAACGACCAGTGTTTATGGGATGTTCGATGGGAGGCCAAGTAGCGATTGACTTAGCTTTAAATCATCCAGCTTCCTTCCGTGCCGTCGTCGGCATCGAGTCGGGGCTCGATAGTGGGGACTTTGATCCATCCTTCTTCCATCATCCTCGTATAAGCAACGCCAACAAAGGCAATATGATGATGAGCATAATGGCTCCCCTAAGTCCGGAAAACCGCCGACGAGAAACAGCTTGGTGTTATAGCCAGGGAGGACCACCAGTATTTCGAGGTGATTTAAACTATTACTTCGCTTACGACACGAATGAAAAGGCGCGTCAGATCAACACAGACGAGATACCGATATACCTTCTTACTGGAGAATACGATTGGTCAGTAAGCCCGGAAATGACGAAACAATTAGTCGCGGAGGTGCCGGGAGCGAGTTTCAAAACCATGAAAAAGGTAGGCCACTTTCCGATGAGTGAAAATCCCGTCGTATTTAAGGAATATCTGATGCCGTATCTGGACGAAATTAGGGGTGTGGCTTAGTACTGAATTGGACAACCACAGACCCTGCCGGAGACGCACCCTGTAAGGGCAAAAAACTTTTTTTGGTTGGGCTAGGACTCAGCGAGTTTAGCAAGCCCGTTGGGGTTGCTTGACTTGCTTCCGAGGGACCAGACGGTCTCATCCTCTCTTGTTAGAAAAAGTGCTTGACCAAGTTCTGGTTTGCCTTCATCTAGTGATTGGCCGGTTAAAATATCTACGAGTATACGGATTACGCCTTTGTGAAGAACGAGAAGCGCACTTGATGCTTCCTCTTCGAGAAGCCCTGCGAGTTCTCGAGATACTCGCTGTTTAAAGGCGGTTCTAGACTCACCGCTTGGATATGTAAAGTCCTCCCCGGAGTTTTTCCATTCAGAGTAACGGGTCGGATCTGTATCTTGAATTTCTTGATCAGTGAAACCTTCCCATCGTCCGAAGTCGACCTCTCGGAATGCCTCAAAAAGGCGGACCTGGGCTCCTCTGCTAACGATAGCAGCACCTTTCCAAGATCTCTTCATCGGACTAGCTCCTACAAGGTCTATCTCTCGCCCAGAGAGTTCTCCCGAAGCTCTGCGCATTTGCTCACGTCCTTGGAGGGAGAGGTCGACATCGGTGCTTCCGTAGTATCGTATGCTTGATTCACCTTCGGTTTCCCCATGTCTGATTAGAATTAACTCGCGTAGCCGCCCCATTAAACGATCTCCTTTTGATGGCCGATCGGATAACAATCGGCGAAGGAAAGTGCTACGTCAATTCTTCTTCCCGTTCTTATTGCAAATAATTAGTTCTCGAAGTTACAGCGGCTAACGAACGCTAGAATCTCCACAAAAGAGGGTCCAATTTGTCCATCTCAAAACCAATTTCAATGTTTTTGGCCTTGGCTGTTGCAACGACTGGATTTCTGTCGTTCGAAAGATTTGAGACCACGAGTCCTCAGATTCATGCGCCTGAATTTCTTCACATTAATCTTGAGGGAGAAGAGGTTGAGCTATCTCTAGAAGATCTAGGGAGTGGCCTTCGTGAGGCGAGTGCAACCGTGGAGGTGTTCGGGAAAGATTTGAAGCTGATGAACCGTTCTTTCGCGGGAAGCCTGGTCTTTGGGGAGGGACCGAAGAGCATAAAGCTGAAGGTACGGGTCGTTCCAAAGGAGCTAGGCATTTCTGAAGAGGGGGAGTTTCTTCTCAAACTCGAGGCCAGCGACTGGTCATGGTTAACATGGTGGAGGGGCAACATAACTAAAATTGAGATCCCAATTCTAGTTGATCTTACTCCTCCTTCGATAAAGTCGGAGAAGGGTTTGACTTACGTTCGCCGGGGGGGATCTGCTGTAGCGGTCTATACTGTTTCTGAGAAGACGAAACATTCAGGTGTCTCAGTTGACGATGAATATTTTCCTGGCTTTCTCTTGTCAACAGACAACGTTACCTCTGGCGACCTAGAAAAACACGACAACCGTTATATCTCATTTTTTACCTTGCCATGGAAAGCCTCTGCCGATCCAGAAATAGTGTTAATTGCGACAGATCTCGCGGGAAATATAAGCAAGGTCGATTTTCCTGCGCGGATTAAGGAGAGACGATTTGCCGATGTTCGTATTACGTTACCAAAAAAATTCATCGATAATAAAATTCCCAAGTTAGCTACTCATCTGGGTCGAACGCCATCCGATGATTATGTGAAGGCATTTATCTTGATAAACGAAGAAGAGCGCTTTGCCAATGAAGAGAAGATTAAGGAGTTAGTGACGGCTACATCAAGTGCCCGTCTCTGGAGCGGAGCATTTACACAAATGCGGAATTCGGCAGTAACCAGCCGCTATGCAGAAAATCGAACCTATTTTTGGAAAGGTGAGGCGGTGTCAAGAGCAATTCATTCCGGATACGATCTAGCTTCAACGGCTAACGCTCCGATCGATGCGGCTAATTCAGGAAGAGTTGTTTTTGCGGGCGATATGGGAATCTACGGAAACTGTCTGCTTATTGATCACGGGTTAGGACTCTTTACGCTATATGCTCATCTTTCTCAAATAAGCGTGAGAGTTGATCAACATGTTGATCAAGGGTCCGAAGTTGGCAGGTCCGGTAAAACTGGTTTGGCGGGCGGTGATCATCTGCATTTCTCTGTACTCGTGAACGGACATTATGTTGATCCAAAAGAGTGGTGGGATCCCAAGTGGGTAAACGACCACGTCGAGAAATGGCTGGACTAAAATTGCTGCAGATCCAAGTTTCCGCTGATCTTAAAGGTCTGTTTATCAGACGATACAAGCGTTTCTTCGCAGATATTAAGGTTAGCGATGGAAGCGAGCTGACAGTTCACTGCCCTAACCCTGGCAGTATGCGTGATTTACTTCGAGAGAGTGCACCTGTTTGGTGTACTACCTCCAAAAACCCGAAGCGAAAGTTAAAACATACCTTGGAGATGATCGAAATTGGAAATGTTTGGGTTGGTTTGCACACTATCCGAGCTAATCAGATCGCCAAGTGTATTTTAGAAAAAAATTTTCTTGAGAGTTTATCCGATTATCCTGAGATCAAAAGTGAAGTTCGTGTTGGAGAGAATTCTCGATTAGATTTTGTACTTTCCGGAAATTTTGTTGATCTGAGAACAACGTATGTTGAAGTTAAAAGCGTGACGATGTCTTCACGCAACAAAGCTCTGTTTCCTGATAGCGTTACTAGAAGAGGGAAAAAACATGCAGAACTTTTGTCTGATCTTTCCAGAAAAGGAAACAGAGCAGTTCTTATGTTTATAATCCAGAGGTCAGATTGCGACGTGTTTTCGATCGCTGATGATATCGATCCCAATTACGGAAAGTCTTTACGCAAGGCCATTGATAACGGAGTTGAAGTTTTTGCTATTAGGACACATGTAACACCGAGCGCTATTAGAATCGATTCTCCAATTCAGGTTGAGTTTTAAAATTTCATGAAGGAAAATCAGAATCATGTTCAAACGTCTGAGTTGAGGGAAAAGGTTCTTTCTTGGTATCACCAAAATAAGCGAGACCTACCCTGGAGGTTGGGAAAAGATCCATACCAAATTTGGATCTCGGAGATTATGCTTCAGCAGACTCAGGTAACTACAGTAATTCCCTATTACAATAAATTTATAAAACGATTTCCTACTGTTTTTTCATTGAGCACCGCAGAAGTCGACGAAGTACTCTCTCTTTGGTCGGGTCTAGGGTACTACTCTAGAGCTCGAGCACTTCACCGTGCCGCCTGTAAAGTAGTTGAAGAACATAATGGCGTATTCCCAAGAGATCGGATGAAACTAATGGAATTGCCGGGAGTCGGTCCCTATACAGCAGGTGCAATTTTGGCAATTGCGTTTGACATGCCAGAAGCAGCTGTTGATGGAAACGTAACCCGAGCACTTTCTAGGATTTATGGAGTTAGAAATGATGTAACGAAGACACATGCAAAAAAAAAGATTGACTCATTTGCACAATCACTGATGACTGGATCAACACCCGGGGATTTTTGCCAAGCTCTTATGGAGTTCGGTTCAGTTGTCTGTCGGCCCCGCTCTCCTCGTTGTTCCAAATGTGCTGTTAATAAGTTTTGTGATGCCTTTGCGAAAGGAGATGTGGAGCAGTTACCACATAAGCCACTAAAAACTGCCCCCAAAATTATAGTCGGAGCCGCGATCCTCCTTTCACGCAAGCAAAAGTTCCTAGCCGTGAAACGACCTGAACGAGGTCTCTTAGGTGGCTTATGGGATCTCCCCGGTGGAGAAGTTCGTAAGGATGAGAGGCCAGAGGCAGGTCTTAGGCGGTCTCTTTTCGAATCGCTGGGTCTGGTACTCGGAGGGTCTCTGGAAGAGACTGGCCGGATTGTTCATTTGTTTACTCATCGTAAACTAATTTTATACCTATTTAGAGGAGAAATTAATTCACAGCGAGTGCGAAGGAGAGGCTTTGCTGCTCATAGGTGGGTTTCGCTCAAGACATTCCTCGATTTACCCCATAGCAGTCTTACTGCTAAAGCTTTTCACTCTTTGAATCTGAAGGAAATTTCGTGAATGAAGATCGTCTTATAGTCGAACGTCAGGGCGAAGTAATAAAAGGAAGGACGACTGGCGTCAATCGGGCCCAGCTTCGTCGGTTTAATCGTGGTGAGATAGAGCCGGCTATCGAGCTAGATCTCCACGGTCTAAACCGTCAAGATGCAAGTGAAGAAGTGCATAAATTAATTCAAGATTCTTTTGCTCAAGGAACAAGGTGTGTGTCTGTTATTCACGGCCGAGGTTTGAGGAGCTCTTCAGGACCCATTCTTAAGGAGGCTTTTATTAACTGGATTACAGAAGGAGCTTTTTCGAATCTCATCCTTGCGGTGCAATCCGCACCGGCGGACGCAGGTGGGACGGGAGCGACCTGGATTCTTATTCGCCGTCGGCGATAGAGAAATTTTCAGTTTTTAATGATCGGTTAGAAGTTTTAGCCTTTCGTTGATTAACGATTTTACTTTCGTTGTCGAACCTTTCTTGTAGGATCGAGGTTCCCCGTGATTGTCAAACCAATGACCGGAACCTGCTAGGGGGAGAAATTCGATTTGTATGCCACTTTCTCTTAGCCGATTGACTCGTCGTTTACATTGAATAGGATCGGTAATTTGATCTTCAGTGCCGTGAAATATGATTGTATCTAATGCTCTCACTTCCTTTCTGGGTTCCCATCTCGTTCCGGGACCGCAATAGGGGTAAAACAAAAATGCTGCTTCAAAAATCAACGAATCATCCTTAGAATCGCTTGAAGTCGAGTGGTTATCCTGGAGAATATATTCGAGTGAGCTCGAGGCTCCGTGAGACCATCCGAATATTATGCCTCCCGTAACGGAAATATCAGGACGTTCGAATACTTTCTTTAGGGCCTTTCTCAGGTCATTAGCTCTCTGATCCCAACGCACCTTCAATCCAGAACATACATACCGTCGAAGATCAATCGGATCTAGTAGGCCATTTAGGCCGAAACTGTCGATTTGTAGTGTCGCGAAGCCTTTGGCGAGCAAGTCCTCGCGCCATCGTTGATGATGAGGGTACCAACCCATACAACCAGGCAACAAAACAGCTAATGGGTGCGGAGAAGACTGATGGGGAATAGTCAGCTCGATAAAATTACTTAGATCGGGCCTTATTTCTCCGTTGTCCTTTCCAGCGGTGGTTACCGAGTTGAATAGAATTGCGACGATTATTACTGGGTAAAGTTGTTTTCTTTTCATTAATTTCCAACCAATAACTTATTTCCTCGGCTTTTCTAGTACTTAAAGATCCTTCTGTAACCAGAATTGATCCCTATGTTTCTACTTTGATCCTTACGACCCTACTGCTCTAATGTCAGGTTGTTATCCTGGAGGGGTGGGCAGTCAACTAGGTCGTATTTTTAGTATTACTACTTTCGGGGAATCCCATGGAGGTGGCGTGGGTGTGGTCGTGGATGGTTGTCCCCCTCGCCTTGCAATCTCCGTCTCCGAGATCCAGAGGGACCTGGATCGGCGACGCCCGGGGCAAAGTCATTTGACTACACCTCGCGATGAGCAGGACCATATCGAGATAATTTCTGGGCTTTTTGAAGGTCTAACGATTGGATCGCCAATTGCTATGTGGGTCGGTAACAAGGATGCACGACCCGAGGCCTATGAGGAGCTGAGGAATCTTTATCGACCCTCACATGCTGACTATACGACAGAAGCCAAATACGGTATTCGGAATTGGCAGGGTGGCGGTCGATCGAGTGCCAGGGAGACGATCGGTAGGGTTGCCGCGGGAGCGATCGCTAGGAAGCTACTTTTCGAGTTATCAGGAATTGAGGTGTGCGCCTGGGTTTCGGTTGTCGGGACGATTGCGTCTCAAGTTGATCGAGAGACTGTTCAATTTGGTGAGATAGAGGCCACACCTACGCGTTGCCCCGACTCGATGGCTGCGAAGAAAATGGAAGATTCCATCGAGATGGCCCGTAAGAAAGGAGATTCGCTAGGAGGTATTATCGAGTGCGTCGCGCGAAACGTACCCCCAGGTCTTGGTGAACCCGTATTTGATAAGTTAGATGCCGATTTAGCGAAGGCAATGTTATCACTACCAGCTGCCAAGGGATTCGAGGTTGGAAGTGGGTTTTCTGGCACAAGGCTACACGGCTCGGAACACAATGATCCTTTTGTTCGCGACGAAGCGGGGGTAGTTAGAACTAAAACAAACCGTTCGGGAGGAATCCAGGGCGGTATTAGTAACGGTGAGTTGATTGTTTCTCGAGTGGCGTTCAAGCCGACCGCGACAATTAGCGTTTCCCAAGATACTGTCGATAGTGAGGGAAAATCGATAGTTTTAGAAGCGCGCGGTAGACACGATCCCTGTGTTCTACCTCGGGCCGTCCCCATGGTTGAAGCGATGATGTGCCTTGTTTTGGCAGATCATTTGCTCAGGCAAGCCTCGACGGATGTCCTACCACCGATTTCAAGAAGGTCCTGAGATCGCGTCCGTTTCATGGAAGAAGGACAAAGCCTGTAACAAAAGCCGCGGTTGCACCCAAAAGAGTTAACAAACCAAGCCACCCATGAACGGAGGGTCGTTGAAATTGGCGATGCTCTAGTAGCCAACCAAGTGTAGCCGTTAGAATACAAACACTTACGACGGAGAGTGTAATCCTAGAGTGGATCGATTCAAAAGCGTCCCAGCCCCTTAATTGTACCGCCGAGATTGGTCCTGAAATAGCACCTACAAGAATTAATCCCGTAACGATTTTGGCTAATCGAGTATGGAGTGAGCGATTTCTTGAGGAGACGCCCTGTAGTCGAGCTTGTCGGAGCGACACTCCTTCCTTGAATACTAAAGCGAGAAGTCCCACCGTAATAATCATAAAAAGAGGGTGAAGATAGGAAAGCATCCGTACTGTAATGTCGCGCATTGCTGGATCAAAAGTGATGGTTTCGCTCATTTATGGGATTATTCGATTCTATAAATCGTGTTTTTAGGGAGCTTTGTAAGAAGTGCGGCCAGAGCACTTTCTAAGTACTCAGGATCTCTTGATTCTAAGGTCAAAAGCACCTTAAATGATTTTTCTTCAATTTTGGGGTAGGAGCCCAGGAGCAAAGTCGGGAATTCTTTCAGGACTTCATGGAGGGCGCTGGCTAGGTCGCTTTCTCGTTCGTTTACGAAAACGCGCTTCAAGTAGAACGGGCTACTCCTAAAGCGTTCTTGAATCGATTTAAATTTTTTTTCCAGAAGGGAAGGAATTCCTGGGAATATGTATACATTTTCCAGGATCACTACCGGAAACCACAAATCTCCTCCATCTAAAAGTGAAGCACCTTGGGGAATCATTGCCATCTTTACCTGGCTGTTGTTGCAGGGTTTACCTTGAGCGTTTTCGATCCGAGCAATTATAGAGCTATTTTTCTCCAGAGTGCGACCGAAAGCCTTGGCAACTCCCTCCATCGTGACGTCGTCATGTGTTGGTCCCACACCGCCAGAGGTGAAGACGAAATCGAATTTCGACGAGTAATCGCTGACCATATCTCCTATCAAAGTGACTTCGTCGAGGATCGTGGCCATTTGCTGGACATCAACACCTAGCTTCCGCAGATTTCGAAAGAGAAAGGGTGAATTCGTATCACTTACCTTTCCCGATAGAATCTCGTTGCCGATTATGAGTATACCTGCACTCGACATGCGAACAGGTTAGCTCTTTCAGGGAACGTCGGATCGAGAAATATAATGTTTCCTCTAGTAAGGACCGGTGTTATCTCTAAGATGCTCTATTGGTCCTTCTTACTTGAGTATTTTCCCCTGTTAGCAGAGATTGGACGTTCGGGACGGTTGCCTGAGATTCAGAAAAGAGATTCTAGAACCATCTGCTCAACGAGGGTTGTATCTTTCGTGATGAGTGAGAACTCAGATTTTTAGACAACGGCAATTTATGAGGCTTTGGATACTTTGAAAGAGAATAAAAAGTCAGAGGAAAGTGTAGGCGTAGTTCTTGTAGATCATGGAAGTCGAGAGTCTGCCCCGGGGAAGGTTCTGGAGGCGGTAGCATCTGCTCTTTCATCTCTTCGACCAAACTGGCAAGTTTTGACGGCACACCTTGAACTCCAGTCTCCTGATTTGCTCGAGGCAGTTGGGAGTTGCAAAAGCAAGGGTGCGGAACGAGTTCTAGTGATGCCCTACTTTATTGCACTTGGTAGGCATACCTCGAAGGACATTCCCAGTCTCGTGCTAGAAGCAACTGAGAAGTTTGATATCCCTGTATTTTTAGTCGAACCATTGGGCTTCGACGCCCGTTTGGTTGAAGTTGTTTTAGACCGCTTAGAAGAACTTATTTGAGAAAGCCCTTTTATTCTTCGAATCGCCTCTCCAGACTAGACCACCTGGATCCAGCCCTCACGGCTCCACTAATTGAAAAAAGGGCAGAGGCTGCAAAGGCACGCAAGATGAAATCTCGGGTTCCGAAGGCCTCAGGGAAGGGATTACGGAGTATGAGTTCTACGACAGTAGCGAGAACCACTCCCATCGGTACCCCCCGGCGGATGCCACAGATGACCAGATAGTGTCGTTTCCCTTTCTCTCGGATTCTTTCCCATTCAGTGAGGTCGCGTTCCATCTTTTAAAGATGCCTCCTAGATAGCGCTATGTCACGAAGTTCACGGTTTTTCTAACGGTGCCCTCTTTGTTTGGGCTGATTGTGTAAATATCTAGCCTCTATGAAACGTGGCTCATTCGAAATATCCCTCTTCTGGTTTCTATACATGGCCGGATTAGGGGTTATTTTCCCTTATCTCAGCTTGTATCTTCAGCAACACGCTGGGCTAAGCGGCACTCAATTAGGGTTGGCTTTGGCGATGCACCCCTTGATGGGTATTTTGGCATCGCCCATTTGGGGCCAATGGGCGGATAGAACCGGTCGCAGGAAAGGCGCGTTGGGATTGCTTGCCGGTGGAGGAGCCATTGGGTACGCAATCGTTCCCTTCGCTGATGGAATATTCCCGCTCCTGTTATCCCTCGCCTTTCTTTCCGCTTTTACAGCA
>DKAI01000062.1:8759-21604 GCA_002450755.1 Deltaproteobacteria bacterium UBA6930 | reverse complement strand
TGGGTATAGGAAACTTGCTCTCATTCAAGTCTAAGATTACAGCCGGATCCAGGCCACGTGCTCCTTGATAAGCGGCAGTTGAAAGAAAATAACGGTCGGTAATGACAGTGTGGCCTCTCTCCAGTGATGGAAGGATTACAGAATCTACATGGGCTTCCCGATCTTTCATGAAAAGCTCTAATTCTTCGTCCGCAGGCAAACGAGTCCTCTTTTCTGCAGCTTCTCGGAGAATCTGACCATAAACACCTTTGGTAGGTTCTCTCGTCAGGATTACTTCTCGCCCTTCAGACCTCCATTTTTGAGCCAAGAGCGCCACCTGTGTGGACTTACCGCCGCCATCGATACCTTCAAACGCAATTAATATTCCTGGATAGGAACGAGAATCGCTGCTCATAAATAGGGCCTTTAAAATTAAAAGGAGAGCAATGAACTGCTAGATATCACTGCTCTCCTTATAGAAACCCCACGAGCAAAACGTGGGCAGCTTGCCAGAGCCGTTAGCCAGCCGCTGGAATCCGGAAAACCAAAAGTAGTCCCACGACTAAACCGTAAATCGCGAGCGATTCGATCAGTACCATTCCCAGAATAAAGTTCGTAAACATGGCACCAGCAGCACCCGGATTACGGGCGATACCCGCGGTAGTGTTCCCGGCGGTAAGGCCCTGACCTATCCCACAGCCCAATGCTGCGAAACCGATAGCGATACCCGCACCGATCGCATAGCCCCAAGTACTGTCACCAGCAGCCTGAGCATGAGCCTCAGCTGAGGCCGCCACAGGTAAAAGCAACATTGCAATGGCCCATAGCCCGAGCCGTCCTAACTTGCGCATAATCTGTTCTTCCTTTCTTATTTCCCGGTTCTAGTCCCGAGGCAACTCTTTAATGCGCTTCTTCAAGCGCTAACCCGATGTAAATCATCGTTAACAAGGCAAAAACATAGGCCTGCAGGAAGGCAATCAGCACTCCCAGACCCAGAAAGACTGCCGGAACAACCGCAGGCGCCAACGTGAGCCAGACACCCACTACCGTATGGTCCGCAAACATATTCGCCAACAGGCGTATCCCCAGCGAAAGAACACGAGCGAAATGAGCAATGACCTCTAGCACTAGAAACATCGGAGCAAGAGCCCTGACGTGATAAACCTTGTCACCAACCTTCAGGTTAAAAATACTAGGGCCAAGAAAGTGATTTGCATATCCCCAGCCATGCGTCCGAACCCCTACCCATTCCGATACCAGGAAAGAAATAATTGCCCACGCGAAGGTCGTATTACAGTCGCTAGTCGCACCATCGATTCCAGGAATCATGCCTATTAGGTTCGAAATCAGCACAAAGACAAAAATCGTTCCCACGATCGGAAACCACCGACGCCAATCCGGCCCCATATTCTGTTCGGCCAGGTCAGATAAAAATTCAACAATTATCTCGAATAAGTTTCTAATACTAGGGCCACTGTCTGGAACCACACCCCCCGAACTAGAAGCAATACCGACCTTTATTCGCCAAGAAAAAAAGATCATGATCGAAAAAGTAAAAAGCCCCGAGATCACCACCCAGGGTATGCCCGTAAGATCTTCAAGGGTCGAAAATACGCTCAAACCTTATCCTCGTCCGTTACCTCTTCGCGCGCCAGCGAAGGATTCCAAGTTTCCCAACCCTCTTCGTCATTAAATGCCGAAGCCTCGTCCGTTGCAGGTCGGTTTATCCAAGTATGGACTAGAATTGACGGCACGATAAGTGACAAGCCAATTACAAGGCCAATAGGATGAGTCCCTATATATATAGAAACTGCCACCACCAGCAAGAGCAGTAAAAAACGAAGACTAAAACCAAGGGCCGCTGCCACCTTACCATTTCTTTCGCCATCCGCTGCCCCTGCGAAAATAGATTGGCAATTCCTATAAAGGAGGAAAAAATTTACGGCTCCAATACTCGCCCCGAACAGGATGCTTGGTGCGACTCCTGGGGGACCGAAAAACCAGCCTAGTGTGACGATCATTGACACGAAACCCAAGTACCATTTCCACATGGCAAAGGGTCTCGTTCGCTCAGTTCGGGCCTTCACCAGTTGTCTTTCTCCTCATCGTCCCAAGGATCCCAAGTATTTTGATCCCAAGAACTTGCAATCGGTTTCTCATCACCGTTTTGCTCTGAACGGAGGCTCTCTAACTTTTTGGAAAGCCGAACCATCTGCAAGACGAATGCACCAAACCCAGCCGATACCCCCATCAACAGTCCATAGGGGTCACTCCCGACCAACGAATCGATCCAGTAACCTAGGCCAGCTCCTACAGGAATCGAGAGAACCGCCTCTAAGCCTCCTCGATAAGCAAGGGCTCCTCCTTGATTACTTTGTTTCATAACTGCACCATTCCCTGAAGCCTGAAAATCTGTTCGAGATTGATCGCCCGGGTGATTTCTTGCGAACACTGATTTACACACTAAGCGCGAGGCGCATATTAGCCGAGCCCCGGGAAGTGCTCAACGAAGCTGGCGAAAGGCCTCAGTCGCTGCCTTCAAAGTTTCCTCCAAAGCATTCTTCGTGTGCGCTAGGGACACGAACCCCGCCTCGAAAGCCGAAGGGGCTAAATAAATCCCGGATCCTAACATCTGCCGATGAAAGTTGGCGAATCGGACCATATCCGATCCCTTCGCTTCGGTAAAATTACGAACTATTTCATTCTTAAAGAAAAAGCCGAACATGCCCCCTTTAAAAGCAGTTACCAATGGAATGCTCGCTGCGTTTGCGCGCTCTGCTAGTCCGCCGCACAGCCTCCGGCAGTAATCTTCTAACTCATCGTAAACACCGTCTACTTTTAAAACCTCCAATGTTGCTAGTCCCGCCGCCATAGCCAATGGATTTCCAGACAATGTACCTGCCTGATAGACTGGTCCTTCAGGAGCTAGCTCATTCATAAGGTCCCGCCGGCCACCATAGGCTGCTGCCGGTAAGCCGCCGCCGATAACTTTCCCCAAGCAAGTCAAATCGGGCTTGACCCTGAAAAGTTTCTGAGCGCCACCCCAGGCAACTCGAAAACCGGTCATAACCTCATCGAAAATCAAAAGACTCCCATACTGGTCGCATAGTTCCCGCAGTCCCCGTAGAAAACCCGGTACGGGCAGCACACATCCCATATTCCCTGCGATGGGCTCGACAATGACGCAGGCAAGCTCTTTGCCCCATTTCTTAAACGCTCGAGAAGCAGCCTCAAGATCATTGAAGGGCGTTTGAATCGTGAGAGACGCGATCTCTTCAGGTACCCCGGGCGAATCTGGAATTCCCAAGGTCGCTACTCCGCTTCCCGCGCCCACTAAGAATGAATCGGCGTGGCCGTGGTAACAACCCTCAAATTTCAAAACTCTTTTCCGGCCCGTAACTCCGCGCGCAAGTCGCAAAGCACTCATCGTTGCTTCCGTCCCAGAATTCACAAAGCGAAGCTTTTGCACGCTGGGGAGTGCTCGGCTAACACTATCTGCTATTTGCACTTCGTACTTGGTAGGGGCTCCAAAGCTGGTGCCACGCTGGGTTGCTTCTCGAAGAGCACTCTTGACCCTCTTGTCACCATGACCCAGTATGAGTGGCCCCCACGATCCGACATAGTCAATGTACTTATTGCCATCTTCGTCCGTAATTTTTGATCCTTTGCCGCTTGCGATAAATGGTGGCGTCCCACCAACCGCCTTAAACGCCCGTACCGGGCTGTTAACTCCCCCGACTAGAACGCGTTTCGCCTTTTTAAATAACTCTTTCGATCGATCACGATTCGCCATAAAGGTGTGATTACTGCTCTGTCGTTTCATCGCGCTCGGCCAGTCTCGCCATGGCCATAAGTGTCTCCGAAGCGCCAAGATCCATAACTCGAACCCCTTGAGTAGCGCGCCCCATTTTAGAAATCGAAGTAGCAGCACATCGGAGAACCTTGCCTCCGTTGGTAATCAACATGACTTGGTCATCTTCGAGGACTTGACCAACCCCTACGACTAAACCATTTCGTTCGCTCGTCCGAATTGTAATAATTCCCTGCCCTCCACGAGTCTGGAGGCGGTACTCTTCGAGGGGCGTTCGTTTTCCATAGCCTCTTTCCGTGACGGTTAAGACTGTCGCGCCCGGGGATAAAATCTCCATGCCGACGACTTCGTCTCCCTCCGAAAGTTTCATCCCACGGACTCCAATAGCTGTTCGGCCCATTGGCCTGACCTGATCCTCGGTAAATCGGATGGACTTACCACCTTTTGAAGCGAGAATAATTTCTTGTTCGCCTGAAGTTCTTCGGGCCGAAATCAGCTCGTCGCCTTCGCCAAGATTAATCCCAATAATACCGCCACGTCGAGGATTAGAATACGCTATCAAATCCGTCTTTTTAATTAGCCCTCGGCGTGTGCACAAAATTACGTAGTGCTCCTCACCTTCTTCAAAGCTTCGAACTGGGAGAGTAGCCTGAACTCGCTCTCCTTCCTGTAAATCGAGAACATTTACTAACGCTTTTCCGCGTGCACTTCTGCTAAGTTGAGGGAGTTCCCATACTTTCTTCCAATGAACTCTCCCTCTATTCGTGAAGAACAATACTGTCGAATGGGTAGAGGCTACGAAAAGGTGTTCGACAAAGTCTTGGTTTTTCGTCTCCATTCCTTTGAGACCTTTCCCTCCTCGTTTTTGCGAACGATATTGACTTGTAGCGTTACGCTTAATGTATCCTCCATGCGAAACGGTTATAACCATATCTTCTTCGACTATTAAATCTTCTGTCGAAAGACCTTCAACTGCATCAGTGATTTCAGTCCTTCTGTTATCACCGTACTTTTCTCTGATCTCCGACAATTCTTCTAAAACAATCTTGAGAATCAGCTCGTCACTTTCCAAAATTTCCCGAAGATTAATGATCTTATTTCTTAGTTCCTCTAGTTCTTTCAGAACTCGCTGTCTTTCCAGACCAGTCAATGCCCGAAGTCGCATATCGAGAATCGCCTGCGACTGTCGCTCGGATAGATTGAACTCGTGTATAAGTGCCTGACGCGCTGCTGGCGTGTCATCTGCAGATCGGATTATCGAGATTACGCGGTCAAGATTATCGAGAGCAATCGCGAACCCCTCGAGTATATGTGCTCGAGATTCAGCCTGACGCAACTCGTACGCGGTTCGACGAGCCACGACCTCTCTTCGAAAATTCAAAAAGTGACGGAGATATTGTTTTAGTGAAAGAAGTTCCGGGCGACCGTTTACAAGCGCGAGCATGTTTACGCCGAAGGTCGTTTGCAAGGGAGTCTGCTTATAAAGTTGATTTAGTATCACTTCTGAAGGGGCATCCCGGCGAAGTTCAATAACAACTCTAATCCCTTTTCGGTTTGACTCATCACGAAGATCGGTGACTCCATCAATCTTGCCTTCGCGAACAAGATCTGCGATCCGCTCCACCAAAGTTGCCTTGTTTACCATATAAGGTATTTCTGAAATAATAATCGAGTTTCTCTTAACGCCCTCTTCGATTTCAGCTCGGGCCCTTACTGTTAATTGGCCACGGCCGGTGGAATAAGCGGAATGGATCCCTTCGGTACCACATATCATTGCTGCTGTTGGAAAATCGGGCCCCGGTAGGACCTGCAAAAGCTCGGTGAGATTGCAATCCGGGTTGCTTGCCTCCAGCCGAATCGCATCAATCAACTCACATATGTTATGGGGGGGTATGTTTGTTGCCATCCCGACTGCAATCCCCGATGAACCATTAGCTAATAAATTCGGGAATCTCGTTGGGAGAACGGAGGGCTCCTCCGTGTGCCCGTCAAAGTTAGCCACGAAATCAACCGTCTCCTGGTCTATATCTTCAAGAAGGTCTTCGGCTAGAGATGCCAGCCTTGCTTCGGTATATCTATAGGCCGCAGCCGGATCCCCATCTATAGAGCCGAAATTACCTTGCCCATCAACGAGTGGATAACGCAGAGAAAATTCTTGAACCATCCTAACCATTGCATCGTATATCGCGCTATCTCCGTGAGGGTGGTAGTGCTTGATAACTTCTCCGACAACCCCTGCCGATTTTGAGTATGGTCGGGACGGAAGTAGTCCTTCATCATTCATCGCGTATAGAATTCTTCGATGTACAGGCTTTAAACCATCCCGAACATCCGGTAGTGCCCGACTGACGATGACGGACATCGAGTAGTCAAGGAAGGCGCTCCGTACCTCATCTTCTATATTGACCGGTACCGATCCCGCCTCTTCCGAAGGGTCTCTGGGTGGTAATTCACTAGTCATCGATCTATTGCCGATGCCTTTTTGTGAGCTCTCTTTATTAGCATTTCATATACCTTAAACATCCAAGTTCTGAACTTCTAACGCGTGTCGTTCGATAAATTCTCGCCGTGGCTCCACCTCGTCACCCATTAGTGTTGTAAAGACGTCATCCGCTTCAACATCATCTGGAATCTTCACCTGGAGAAGAGTTCTAGTACTCGGATCCATTGTCGTCGTGGCTAATTGCTCGGGGTTCATTTCGCCAAGCCCCTTATAACGCGAAATAGAAAGTCCTTTCTTCCCTTTTGCCAAAACGGAATTGAGCAACTCCCTTGGTCCCGAGCAAGTTTCTTCGCCTTCTGCACTGCTAAGCCTGTAGGGCCCAGTTCCATAGGCGTGCAAATCTCTAACATTAGCCTCTAACCTTCTACCTTCGAGTGATTGCAAGAGCTCATAATCTATTTTCGTCTCAATCCTAACGCCAGAACGACGAGTTTCCACTAAGAGCCCATACCTTTCGCCTTCTGGAACAACTCTGCAATTAGCTAGAAAAGCTGCCGGTTGAAGGATTTGAAGATACGTTAGGAGGGAATCCTTTAGCGTAGTTCCTACCTCAACTTCATTCGCAAAAAGTTCCTCGCTTAGTGCGCCGCACAAAAAGGCTGCCTCGATCACCCGTTCATCGTCGGGACGTGAACTCATTCGATTCATAACCTTAGAAAAGTCCGAGGCTAAACTGATAAAGGTTCGACATTCTTCTTCTATAAGGTCCACCTCGCAAGACTCGGGACGTACTTTAAATTCTGTGAGTGCCATTTCTACCAAGTGTTCTTCTAGTGTTGGCTCGTCCTTTAGATAAGTAACTTTTCGGCCCTTTTTAACGCGGAACAGTGGAGGCTGTGCGATATAAAGATATCCCTCCTTTATAAATTCTTTCATATGGCGAAAGAAAAAGGTTAAAAGCAGCGTTCGAATGTGACTACCGTCGACATCGGCATCCGTCATGATAATGACTTTTTGATACCGAGCTTCTTTTACGTTTAACTCGTCATCGATGCCGCACCCTAATGCTGCGACTATCGATTGAATTTGTTCGCTTGACAATATTCGATCTATACGCACGCGCTCCACATTCAATATTTTCCCTTTAAGTGGAAGGATCGCCTGAAACTCTCTCGCTCTTCCTTGTTTTGCGGAACCCCCAGCTGAGTCTCCCTCGACAATAAAGAGCTCACTAGACTTGGGATCGCGATCCTGACAATCCGCGAGCTTACCCGGAAGACTGTTGTCGGAGAGGGCTCCTTTTCTGCGCGCCAAGTCCCGTGCCTTGCGAGCAGCAGCTCTCGCTCGTGCTGCTTCGGAACATTTCCCTACAATCGCTTTTGCTGACTGTGGGTTCTCTTCTAGGTATTCTAGTAACTTGTCGTAGAGTAACTGCTCGACAATACTCCGAACCTCGCTCGTCCCGAGTTTGGTTTTCGTCTGTCCTTCAAATTCCGGCTGCGATAGCTTTACTGAAATTACGGCCGTGAGTCCCTCCCGAACATCATCTCCTGAGAGAGAATCGACGCTCGCTTTCCCATTCTTCATATGCACTGTTAAATATCTATTGAGGGTTCGAGTTAAAGCAGTCCGGAATCCTACTAGATGCGTTCCCCCTTCTACCGTGTTGATGTTGTTTGCAAAGGTATAAACCGCTTCGTTGTATGACTCATTGTATTGCAGGGCTATTTCAACAGAAACTTTGATATTACGTCCCCCATTGGCACCCCCCACCCGTTCACCCGAGATGAAGATTGGTGGCTTATGCAGGGGTGACCGATTTCGATTTAAGTGTTCAACGAATGAGACTATTCCTCCCTCGTAGCAAAAATCATGACTTTTCCCGTCGCGTTCATCATCAATACGAATTCGGATACCTGCGTTTAAAAACGATAGTTCTCGCAAGCGCTGAGACAAAACATCAAATGAGAACTCTCTACTAGGAAAAATTTCCTCATCTGGTTTAAATTTAATCGTCGTTCCAGTCTTAGTTGATTGACCGATGCACTCGAGAGCTTCTATCGGCTCGCCTCTTTTATAACTTTGCCTCCAACTACTCCCATCCCTATTTACATGAAGCTCAAGCGAGGAAGAAAGCGCATTAACAACCGAGACCCCTACGCCATGAAGACCACCAGAGACCTTGTACGATGATTCATCAAACTTTCCGCCAGCATGTAATGTTGTCATCACAACTTCTGCTGCTGGGCGATTTTCCCCTTTGTGATTGTCCACGGGAATTCCGCGCCCGTTATCTTGAACAGTAATCGTATTATCAGCTCCGATTCGAACGGCTATTTCGGAGCAATAGCCAGCAAGTGCTTCATCAATAGAGTTGTCAACAACTTCGTAAACTAAGTGGTGAAGACCATCGGTTCCCGTAGTACCGATATACATCGCTGGGCGTTTTCTAACCGGATCGAGTCCTTCTAGGACCTCGATAGAACTAGCGTCGTAGCTCACGAGAGCACTTTCCTCTGCGGTTCTTACACCGCGTTCGGGGGTATTCAGTAGTAGTTTCGGCGAGCTACTTCGTGTTTCTAGCTCGCCGATCGGCTCCTAAACCTCCGACAATTCGGTAGTTCATGGACCCTTTTGCTTTCTTTTATGACTTCGCTTCAACACAAGCTTAAATAGGAGGGCTTGTCTTTTTCGCGCGTGTCGTCCAGAGACTACAAAATGTCTAAGTGCCCGTAAAGGCTGCAGCTTCTCTGACTTCGTTAAAGTCTCATCGGCATTACGACCGCCCTTGATCCATCTGGCTCTGATGCGCCTATTTCAGCAGGTGCGTTCGCTTCGCTTACGCATAAACGGGCCTCTTTGGCCCCAGTTGTGTTTAGCGCATCAAGAACATACGTCGCATTAAACCCTATTTCGATAGTTTCTCCATCGTAGTTAATATCCAATTCTTCTTGTGCCTCTCCTAGATCGGGATTCGTTGCACTTATGGTTAGGAGTCCTTCACTTAGAACTACCTTAATGGCTCGGCTTCTCTCGGCTGAGAGCAGGGCAACTCTTCGAAGGGCGCGAATTGTTTCTTGTGTAGGTACGATTATTGTTGAACCGACCTGTTTTGGTAATACCTGGGAATAATTAGGAAATTCCCCTTCTATCAAGCGCATAACTAAACTTACTTCTTCGCTCTTTACTAAAACGCTGCTTCCTTCAAACCCGATTTTAAGTTCTGTCGTGTTTCCTTCATCTAACAGCCTTTTTAGTTCCGCTAGTCCCTTCCGCGGTATTATCACCCCTTTATCTAATTTATTAGCTAACTCAAGTCCCTCTCTTTCTATAAGCGCTAGGCGGTGCCCATCGGTAGCCACCATTCGGATTTTTCCCTCTTTTTTGTCTACTTCTAGATACACGCCGTTTAGGTTGTATCTACTTTCATCCGTCGATGCTGCATAAATCGTTTTATCGATCATTTCTGATAGTACTGGGGCTGGCAACGTCGCTAGATCAGCAGGCTTTATTTCTGCTATCTCGGGATATTCGGTCGCATCCGTCCCAGCGAGACTAAATTTTGACCGTCCACAAGTGATATTCAGTGTATATGAGTCACTCGTGCTTAGTTGTACCGGTTGCTCAGGAAGTTCTTTTGCTATATCGAATAATTTCCTCGCTGAGACTGTTAGCGACCCGCTCTCTGATATTGTCGCTGGAAGTATCCCACGTATTCCAATCTCTAGATCCGTAGCAGCGAGCTCAAGGCCGCCTTTTTTCTTCTTGTCTTGAACCGCTGTTATTAGAACGTTTGCCAATATGGGCATCGTGCTTCGCTTTTCTACAATCGCTTGAAGGCGACTTAATCCTCTAACTAGCTGACCCTTTTCGATTTCTAACTTCATTCCATTCTTCCCTTCCTATTCTTCTAAGGGATTACTTTATGATAATGAGAATAGAGTAAGCAGACATAGACAAAAGTGACGAAACGCCATGAATTTTCACTCGTTTTAGTGTCTCATTTTCGTCGTGATTATATAGCTTAGTGAAAGCCCAAAAGAATCTTAATAATCGTTTAACTACTCTCGTATAATACTAAAATCAAACTTTCTTTTTCCCTAAGAAGAGTATTCGAGTATTGACAGAGTTTGGGGGGCGTAGTTAGCCTTGCCTTCCTCTTTCGGAGTCTCATTTAATGAAACGTACTTATCAGCCCAGTCGTATTAAACGTCGCCGCCGGCATGGCTTCCGCGCGAGGATGAAGACACAAGCTGGCCGAAGTATTCTAAAAAGGCGCAGAGCGAAAGGGCGGAAACGTCTAGCCGCGACAACGCCATCAAAATAAGAGTTACAGATGACGGGGTTATCTCGGGACTTCCGCCTACGAAAGAGAAAGGACTATTTAAGAGTCCAAGGGAAATCGGATCGCTCACAGTCTGCTCACTTTATCCTTCTAGCAGCAAAACAGCCCGGGAGTATTGAAAAGAAAGCTAGACTAGGGATCACAGCGAGTAAAAAAGTTGGCAACGCAGTGGCGAGAAATAAGGTTAAACGAGGGATTAAGGAGTTCTTTAGGAAAAGGCGGGAAGAAGTCCTAGCTAAAGACTATGTGATAATCGCTCGAAGGGGATCAGAGTTGCTGCGGAGTAGGGAGATGAATAAAGAGCTAGATGGTCTGTTCAGGTGAGAATTTTTCAAAAAAGTTTGATGCTGTTACTAGATGGTTACCAACGAGTTTTGTCCCCTTATTTAGGCTCCAATTGTCGCTTTATTCCAACGTGCTCCCAATACGCAAAAGTAGCAATCATGAAATACGGAGCATTTAAAGGGATATGGCTCACCGCAAAACGATTGTTGCGGTGTCATCCATTTTGCTCGGGAGGGTATGACCCCGTCCCTGGGCAAAACAAAGAATGGCAAATAGGAGATTCAAGTTAGTGGATCGGAACTTCCTGCTTGCAATAGCGCTCTCTTTTGTTGTTTTGACGCTTTGGACGGTTATGACCTCTACCGAGAGGCCAGACACACCGCGGTATCAGTCTGAGAGGGTACCAGCTGTATCGTCTGAGACGAATCAAGAGCGACGTGAGGGCGCCAGCCAGGTACAACTTGACCCGCATATTGCCGATAAAGAAGAAAAAACTAAGAGCCCGGAGCTCCAAAAAACAGGTCTGCGAGCAGAAATTGCAACCTCCTTATACGAATCAACATGGACAACAGCGGGTGCAGGCCTTCTTCGTTGGGACCTATCAGGCTATGCTACTAATCCTCCATTACAAGAGCGCGTATCTTTAGCAACGACACATGTTAGTGTTCCCCTTGCTCTAGCTACGCCCCTCGAAGGTCTCGGCTTCGGAGATCTGACGACGGCGGTTTACGATCTAAAAGAAAAGTCAGAACGTAGTCTTCTTTTCGAATTGGCACGCGGGGGAGTTCGCGTGCGAAAACGGTTTGAATTTGAGGAAGGCACATATATTGTAAAAATGACCTTTGAGATCGAAAATCAAGGCGAGCGTCATGTACGACCGACCTTTCAGGTCAGGTGGCCGGCTCAGCGGTTAGAGGGTACAGATTATGCGGAGCTGTCCCTGGCAGCGTGGCATGACGGGACATTGGAAACGGGCCTTCTAGGCCCATCGGGCGGATTTCTTGGAATTGGGGGCCCTCTTGAGAAAAAGGAGCAGTTTCTAGAAAACACTCATTGGGCAGGTTCGCAATTTAGATATTTCGTCGCCGCAATGATCCCCGAAAACCCCCGAGATGCGTCGGCACGTTTTGAGCCATTTGCGGGAGGTCTCTTCGGAGCTACCGATCTTGCTTTTCAGGCTGTAGATATTCCGCCTGGGCAAAGCATCACCCGGAATATTAAGATTTATATAGGGCCCAAGGAAGGAAAGCGGCTTTCTCGAGCAGGTGCGCACCTCGAGGACGCGGTTCCAAAAGGCTGGTTCGCACCCTTAACAAACTTTTTCCTGTGGTTTCTCGATAAGTTACACCAGTTTATACCAAACTATGGCGTAGCGATCGTAGTTCTAACGATTCTGGTTCGTGTCCTCATGGCACCTATTCTGGCAAAGCAGATGAGATCTATGAAACGGATGGGAGAGCTTTCGCCACAAATGAAGGAGATCCAGGCGAAGTTCGGCGATGATCGCCAAAAGCAATCAGAAGAAATGATGAAACTTTACAAGAAGACGGGGTTCAACCCATTGGCCGGCTGTTTCCCGATGCTTCTGCAACTACCTGTATTCATTGGACTATTTTATGCTCTCCAAGGAGCGATCGAATTAAGGCACGCGCCATTCGTAGGCTGGATAACGGATTTATCAGCCCCAGAAACGCTCTTCGTATTGCCGGGAATTGAGCTCCCGATAAGAGTTCTCCCGTTGCTTATGGGAGGTAGCATGATCATCCAAACAGGCCTTACACCAAATACGACGATGGATCCGGCACAGGCAAGGATGATGAAATGGATGCTCCCAAGCGTATTTACCGTAATGTTTTATCAATTTGCCTCAGGTCTAGTGTTGTATTGGCTAGTAAGCAATCTTCTCGGAATTCTTCAACAGTGGTATACCAACCGATCAAAGACAACAGCGTCATAAAATGCAGGAGTAGAAAATGTACGAT
>DKAI01000062.1:0-8412 GCA_002450755.1 Deltaproteobacteria bacterium UBA6930 | reverse complement strand
GACAATGCGCAGGAGGCTATAGCGGCAGCGGTGACATTCTTCGGACTTTCAGAGTCTCAGCTTAAAGTGATTACGCTTGGCTCTGACGCTGTATCGGGTCTTGGGGGCCGAACCTTAGTGATTGCGCGAGCTAACAACGGCAGGTCCCGAGCCGGAAAGGAGCCTTCTTACGACGTGACGCCCGCGGGCGAGGAGAAAAATACGGAATCAGCCGCCGAGCCCCAAATTGAGCTTGCAGAAGAAGAAAACCGAGAGCCTTCAGTGGGAACGGTTAAGGGCGAGGTCAGTGAGACAGGGGACTTTCTTAAGGGTGTTGTGGAAAGACTCGACGCAGGCCCGTTTGAAATAGAACAGAACGAAGAAAAGGATCTCGTGATTTTCAATTTGTCAGGCCCAGCCTCAGCACGGATAGGTTCTGGCGATGGTCGAGCGGCCGACGCACTACAACTTCTTGTAAATCAGGCAGCATATAGCTTTGAAGAAGATCCCAAGCGGATCGTGGTTGATACAGAGGGAGATACGGAAGAGAGAGAGGACCTTTTGACGAGAGCGGCGGGGAGAGCTGCGAAAAGAGCCTTGGATACAGGAAGACCAGTCGCCCTGGAGGCCATGAACCCCCGAGATAGGCGTTTGGTACATATCGCCCTTAGGGATAACGAAGAGGTGGCGACGTTAAGCAATGGCGAAGGCAGATATCGGAAAGTAATTGTTGTTCCTAAGGGAACGCCAGATTTTGAAGAGGCTCGCAAGGCGAGCAAGGAACGGAACGACTAGTAAGCTACCTGGGGCCGAAGGGTCGACGTTCCACGTGGAACGGGAGTTGGATAGGGTGGTATCGTCCGAAATAACAGGTGATCTGAAGACTCTCCTAGAAAAGTTTAATCACGCCAAACATCTTGGTGCGGAGCTAACCAAAGAATCCCAAGAGAGACTAGTGCGCTTCGCCTTGTTGGTGGAGGCCTGGGGGGCGCGAATTCAACTCACTGCTCGCCCATCGGCGAAAGAAGTGATGCTCCACCGTATCTTCGACTCGCTTCACCTTTCAATGTATCTGCCCGGGTGGTCTTCACTGTCTGATATTGGCTCTGGGGCGGGCTTTCCAGGAATTCCTCTCGCCTGTCTCTATCCGGAACGTCAGGTTGTGTTAGTCGAGTCCCGAGAGAGAAGGCATCACTTCTTACGCCATGTTAAACGAGAGCTCGCGTTGCCACAGGTCAAGTGCGTCAAAGGTCGAGCAGAGAGGCTGAACCCGGAGCCAACTTCATTGGTTTTGGCTCAGGCGGTTGCATCTCCGGAAAAGGCCCAGGCCTTCTGTCTGCCTTGGGTAGCCAAGGGGGGGTGGCTGGGCATTCCACTCTCTCAAAGACAAAAGAAGCCAAAAATTGGGGAGGGTCAGTTTTCACAAGAACATACCTATCTTTTCGAAGCTTTCGATGGTCGACAGAGGGCTATTTGGCTTGCCCAGGTCCCTAGATAGTTGTCGAAGCGCCAGGGCTTATGGTACAAGACCTCTGGGGATAGACTTCGTACTCAACACGTATTGTGATATTAATGTGCCCCCGGGGGATCTACAACATTCAACTTGATCAAAGCAAAGGTTTGGCCCCTCCGGCACGTGTAATTGCTGTGGTAAATCAGAAAGGAGGAGTCGGAAAGACTACAACTGCAGTTAATCTAGCCGCGTCGCTTGCTGCATCTGATTGGGGGACCCTTTTAATCGACCTGGACCCCCAAGGGAATGCAAGTAGCGGCTTCGGTTGTCTTAAACCAAGAGTTCAAGTTTATGACGCCCTCCTTGGTCAAAAAAGTTTTAGGGAGGTGGCTTTACAAACGGCTCTGCCTCTCTTGCAGTTGATTCCTGCAACTCCCGAGCTTGTTGGTGCTGAAATAGAGCTTGTACCTCTGGAAGACAGATCTGAAAGGCTTAAAAAAGCTCTAGTTCCCGATTTAGATAAATACAATTTCATTTTTATCGATTGTCCCCCATCTCTTGGTTTATTGACGCTAAATGCCCTTTCCGCAGCGGATTCAGTACTTATCCCTATGCAGTGTGAATATTACGCCCTGGAAGGGCTCGCTCATTTGATGAAGACCATCTCACGGGTCCGTGAATATTCCAATCCACACCTGAAGGTGGAAGGCATCATTTTTACCATGTTTGATCCGCGGGCAAATCTAAGTCGTCAAGTTGCGGAAGAAGCCCGAGGATTTTTTGGAAACGATATTTACAAAACTGCGATTCCGAGAAACGTACGATTAAGCGAGGCGCCCAGCCATGGGAAACCAGCACTTTTATACGACTTGAAGTCCACGGGCGCCCAGGCCTATATCGAGCTAGCTAAAGAGCTGCTGGTTCGAAACGAAGTGTCTTTCCCGCGTAGACTTCCTCCAAGCCCTTCAAATATTTCATTAACCCCTCAACAAGGAGTGCCGGATGGCATCTAACAATAAGGCGTTAGGTAGAGGTCTCGAAGCTCTTCTGCCAGACAAAGAGAGTTCCTATGCAAATTCGCAAGAAACTGACACGGCTGCAAAGAGAGAACTAAGAGTTGACCAAATCCGGCGTAACCCGGATCAGCCCCGGCGAGCCTTTGGCGAGTCGGAACTATCGTCTTTGGCGGAGTCACTATCTAATCATGGGGTTATTCAGCCGGTAGTAGTGCGGAAGCTCTCGATTCGTACTGATGAACAAGTCACCCATGAACTGATTGTAGGCGAGCGTCGCTGGAGAGCAGCCCAGCTGGCAGGATTGGAGAAGATCCCGGTTACGATATCAGACTTAGCCCCCAAGGAAGTGCTTGAAGTTGCATTGGTAGAAAATGTTCAGAGGCAGGATCTCAACCCTATGGAGTTAGGGCTGGCTTTCCGATCTCTGATAGACTCAGGTGCGAGTCAGCAGGAGGTAGGGTTAAGGATTGGTTTAGACCGCTCAACCGTTGCTAACCATCTGAGGATCCTGGAATTGCCACGGAGCTTTCAGGAGGATATAGAACAGGGCCTGCTCACTATGGGTCACGCGAAAGCTCTCTTGCAAGTCACCAGTCCCGAAAGGCGCTTGGCGCTTCGCGATCGAATCTTGCGAGAGGGTCTTTCGGTACGTGCCACGGAAGAACTTGCTCGCGATCTAGGATCCGCTAGCACTCCCAATAGGCGTCAACCAGCCACGTCGATTGATCCGAATCTTGAGAGTCTGGTTTCTAGCTTAAGGGACCGCCTGCAAACGAAAGTGAAAGTATCGGGAAAACCAGCTAGGGGGAAAATCGAAATTGAATTTTATGGGGAGTCCGAGCTTTCAAGAATTGCAGAAGCAATATTAGAGCGGCCCTGACAGGGATGGGCACAGAAGTAGGGAAAATACTGGTTCCATCGGGCGTTACTTTTTGTGGATCAGTTGGATTTTTTGGAAACGGCCTCATATCGGGGCTGCTACGCGGCTCGGTCTTCGCGCAGGGTAGACTCGAGGTCGCCGAAGAAGGCGCGGTGGTAGGGCCAGTGGAGGCGGAAAATCTTCAAGTAGCGGGCGAAATTTTGGGGGATGTATTCGTGACGGGCATTCTGCGAGTAATGGCGACCGGACGCATCAAGGGTCGAATAACGACAGCGCTACTGAGTCTAGATGACGGAGGAGCAATCGACGGCTCGTGCTCGATCCAATCGTCAGAAAAAATCTAATGAGCCAGGGTGGAGATCAGTAATGGTGCCTGAGGTGGTTGAAGTTGAGCGTCGGTGTGTCAGACTAGGCGCCGTTTCAAGTCAATTAGTAAGGTTTGGCTGTGGGAGATAACCCTACTTGCGATTCCGAAAAAAGGTTTCTTGGCGCCGGGGTCTCGACTGCAACTACCTGACTTAACCAGAAGGTGAGAGCTGGTCTTGGTTTTCCGTCTCTCACCTGGAGTACTAACGACTCACAGATGCTGTGCTGTTTACATCTAAAATCAACAAAGAATCCTCGCTCATCCTGGGTCAGGACAGCCAAGTCATCCGCCTATGTTTTCGCAATAGTCGGAGGATCCCAGACTTCAAATGCAGCTGGCGGGGGAGCCCTCGAGATTTTTCCGGATGATCGGCTCCTAATGCAGCTGGCGGTTTTTGCTGTGCTAGTTCTGCCCATACACAAAATCCTTTTTGCCCCGATCATGCGTGTTTTGAAAGAGAGAACTGAGCAAATCGACGGTGTTAGGGAGCGGGCTACCGAAATGGCACGACAAGCAGACGAAGCCCTTACCAGGTATCGGCAGACGGTCGCCGATGAGAGAAGTGCGTCCGAATCAATTAGGCGGGAAAGAATCGAACGGGCTTTAGCTGAGCGCCTTCAGGTGGGAGAGTTAGCCCGTCAAAAGGCGGAAGAGAGGCTGAGCTTGGCAAGAGAAGAGATCTCTCGACTTCTAGATGAGGCGCGATCTCAAGTGAGGAGGGAAGCTCCTGCGGTTGCTCGGGAGGCAGCGTCGCAAATTTTGGGGCGTGAGCTCCCATGAGGTTGAGGTTTTTAGCACTCCTCGGATTTACCCTGTCCTCCTCCTCGGCCCTTGCCGCTGGCGACGCTGGGAGTGATTCGCGTGACGTTTTATGGACATTCTTTAATCTGTTTATCCTTTTAGGAGTGTTAGTGCTTCTTAGTCGAAAGCCTGTGATCTCTTTTCTAGCGGCCCGTCGAGAAAAGGTGGTTCAAAATTTAGAGTCGTCCGAGAAGCTATTGCAGGAATCGCAAGTCCGACTATCCGAGCTGGAGGAAAAGACATCAAATTTAGAGGATGAGTTGGAGGCTATTCGTCATGAGGCCAGGGACCGAGCCGAAAGGGAGGCTCAGACAATTGTTGAGGAGGCTCACGAAGTAGCAGGGAGGATTGCAAAAGACGCAGGAGCCGCGGTTGATAGAGAATCTCTTCGTGCACAACAGGCGTTACGGAATGAAGCGGCGGAACTTGCGATAGCTTTGGCAGAAGAGCGTATAAAGAATGAGATTTCGGAAGAAGATCAAACTCGGTTAATTAATGAGTTTGTTCACCGGGTACGAAATGGAACGGCTACGGAATGATCGTTTCTAGTTTGCAAGTTCAAGTTCAACGATCCGGTGACTGTATTAGGAGTGGCGAGTAATGGTTCGTAATCCGGCGGCGGAACGTTATGCCAAAGCGCTGTTTGAATTAGCAGAAGAAGATAATAACAAGGACGAAGTTCGAAAAGAACTTCGCATTTTGACCGATGCTATTGACTATGATCCTGGACTGCGGAGCGTACTCTTAGAGCCATTGCATCCAGCGGCTGAACGAAAGGCAGTCCTAGAATCTTTGAGTAGAAAGCTAGGGTCAGGGAATGCACTGCGAAACTTTTATGGATTTTTGATAGATCAGAGGCGTCTAGTAGATATTGTCGCTATTAGGGAAGCCTACGATCGTATCGCTGACCGGCAGATAGGCATTACCCAAGTAGAGTTGCGAACAGCTTCCACACTTAGCGAATCCCAACTGGCTGATCTGCGAGAAGCCCTAATGGAATGCACAGGAGGCCAAGTAGAGCTCTCTGTAGAGATTGATCCGAGATTGCTCGGAGGCATCGTCGCTAAAGTCGGAGACGTTTTGTTCGATGGTAGTGTCAAAAGTCAACTGTCACAAATGCGCGCGAGTCTACTCGCGGAATAGAAAAACTGAATCTACGCGTCCGAGAAGGATGCTTTTGAATGGAATGGAATAATGAATATTAAGCCTGGTGAGATTACCGACATACTGAAGACCGAGATTAAAAATTATGGTCGCGAAATTGATGTGGCTGAAACTGGTACGGTTTTGTCGATTGGCGACGGTATAGCCAGAGTCTATGGCCTTAATAAGGTAATGGCGGGAGAGCTAGTGGAGCTACCTGGTGAAGTAACCGGAATGGTTCTTAATCTAGAACAGGACAACGTTGGAATTGCTGTTATGGGCGAAGCTGCCCATGTTCGTGAAGGTGATCTTGTGAGGAGGACTGGCCGAATTGTCGAAGTTCCTGTCGGACAAAATCTCCTCGGTCGAGTCGTTGATGCACTGGGCAATCCTATTGATGGAAAAGGGCCAATTGACTCAACCGAGTCGAGTCGGGTGGAGCTGAAGGCACCTGGGATCGTCGCGAGAAAATCAGTTAATGAGCCGCTACAAACAGGAATTAAGGCAATTGATGCGATGACACCTATAGGCAGGGGGCAACGGGAACTTATTATTGGCGATCGCCAGACGGGGAAAACCGCAATAGCGATTGATACAATAATTAATCAGAAGGGCGGAGATGTTTTTTGCATTTACGTCGCCATCGGCCAGAAGCAGTCCACCGTCGCACAGGTAGTAGATAAGCTCGGTCAGCATGGAGCGATGGATTATAGTGTCGTTGTGGCGGCTACGGCCAGCGAGTCGGCGCCGCTTCAGTATCTTTCACCTTACACAGGTTGCGCGATCGGCGAGTGGTTTCGTGATAACGGAAAGCACGCACTAATAGTCTACGATGATCTTTCAAAACAAGCCGTTGCTTATAGGCAACTTTCTTTGTTGCTGAGACGACCCCCCGGAAGGGAGGCGTATCCTGGGGACGTCTTTTACGTTCATTCCCGTCTATTGGAGCGAGCCGCGAAGCTGGATGATTCTCTTGGTGGTGGAAGCCTCACGGCGTTACCGATTATCGAGACACAGGCGGGTGACGTTTCTGCTTATATCCCTACTAATGTTATCTCAATTACCGATGGCCAGATTTTCCTCGAAACGGATCTGTTTAATTCAGGTGTACGGCCTGCGGTAAATGTTGGTCTCTCGGTTTCGCGGGTAGGAGGTGCTGCACAAACCAAGGCGACGAAGGCGGTGGCGGGCCAACTTAAACTTCAGCTTGCTCAGTATCGAGAAATGGCGGCCTTTGCTCAATTCGGTTCCGATCTTGACAAAACTACCCAGGAACAACTCGCTAACGGGGAACGGCAAACTGAAATGCTAAAGCAACCGCAATATCAGCCAATGTCTATGGAAGAGCAAGTAGTCTCCATCTTTGCGGCGACGCCACAACCGGGTAAAGATTCTTGGGTCCGGGGAATAGGGATAGAGGATATCGGACGTTATGAGTCCGAATTGATGTCTTACGTAAAAGCTAACCACGAAGGTATTCTATCATCGGTGCGCGAAAGCGGAGCCCTTAGCGATGAGTCGCGCGATGAACTGATCAAGGTGCTCGATGCCTTTTCTGAAGTATTTCAGCCGTCCACGCCTGGTAAGGCTGCTTAAGGATAAGTAAGCGGTGCCAAATCTTCGCGATATTCAAAGAAGGATAAGAAGTGTCGAAAAGACGCAACAGATTACCAGCGCCATGCGCATGGTAGCGGCGGCAAAACTTCGCAGAGCACAGGATGCGATAATTGCGGCTAGACCGTATGCCGAAAAAATTTATTCCACTTTGTCAGATCTGGAAGCTCGTCAAGTAGATGCGGATCATCCTCTTCTTATGCGGAGAGATTCTAAAAGAAACCTGGAGATAGTTGTCGTTTGCTCGGACAGGGGATTGTGTGGAGCCTTTAACACAAATACTATCAAAGAAGCCACTCAGACAAGAGTAACGAGAGGGTCCGACTTCGATTCCATCGAGCTTTCTTCGGTCGGCAGAAAGGCAGATGAGTTCATCCGGAGGCGGTTCTCAAATAGTCAAAGTGAGAGCTGGACTGGAATTCCGAACGTAGCCTATGGTAATGCAGTTGAGATAGCCGAACATCTAGCGAAGCGTTACATCGCTGGAGAAATTGACGAAGCATTAATTGTATATAGTGAATTCGTGTCGGCTTTGACTCAGAGACCAGTAACTAAGTCACTCTTGCCATTTACTAGTGTGGGGGAAGCCGCTGATGGCGAACTTTCTCCCTTTGAAATAGAACCGTCACAAGAAGCACTTCTGCAAGCGTTAGTGCCTAGAGCACTAGAATTTACGATTTATCGTGCCCTACTTGAAAGTCAGGCCGGCGAGCATGCAGCTCGCATGACTTCGATGGAGGCCGCTACTCGTAATACAGAAGAACTGATAAAGAACTTAACCCTTGATTTTAATAGGGCGAGACAGGCCGCCATCACGAAGGAACTAGTAGAAATCGTGACGGGCGCTCAAGCTCTAGAGGGATAGCGACAAGGCTTAACTAATTTTAGGCTGGTATGGATGGAGGCAAAATGGTTGAAGGAATAATTACAGGCTCGGACAAAGGTTTAATCACGCAGGTCCTTGGCCCAGTGGTAGATGTTGAATTTGCCCCGGGAGACCTCCCTGAAATTTTTACAGCATTAACTGTGACTAACCCCGGAGTGGATGATCGTGATGATAATCTTGTTTTGGAGGTCGCTCAGCACCTAGGAGAGAACACAGTCCGGTGTATAGCGATGGATACCACCGAAGGTTTGATTCGCGGACAGGAGGCTAAAA
>DKAI01000057.1:3442-8439 GCA_002450755.1 Deltaproteobacteria bacterium UBA6930 | reverse complement strand
ATGAGAGCAAGTTTCCTATACCCACTTGTGCCCTAATTCTCGAAATCTCAGTAAGAGACGGACTTGGCAGAATTAATGCTCGTGGTAAACAGGACGCCTTTGAAGACGAAAGGAGCCTCAACAAAGTGGCCACGGTTTTTTCTCGAATTAACCGCGACTATGTGGCTCGTATAGATGCGGCTAAAAGTGTGAATATCGTTGCGCATTCAATCCATGAAGAGCTGACGAGCAGGACCGGCGCCGGTCAATAAGTCTAATTTGCCAGGGCCCGAAAGTTCCTAGTGAATCTTTGGCATAGAATCTCGTGTTAGAAGTGCACAATCTCATTTTCATGACTATAGTATATAATATGATTTTAGTGTATGCAAATTGAATCTTCCAGCGATCGCTTGCTTGCCTAGATTATATAGATTATATTCATAATATATATAAAGGCGTAGGCATGAGGATTTCTTCTCTCCTTTCAAGTCAATGGCATCCCACACGCAATGAGCCCCTCAAGGCCATTGCGGTTGGGCCAAGCAGTCATAAAAAGATTTGGTGGAAGTGTCGGAGAGGCCATGAGTGGAAGGCGATGGTGCATAACAGGAGTCGCGGTTCAGGCTGCCCGGTGTGCAAAAGCAAAGTGCCGACTCGCGAAAACTGTTTGAGCAGTACGGCGCCTCAGCTTGTCGACGAATGGCATCCAAGAAATGAGAAAAAGCCGGAAGAATTTCTACCTATGAGTGGTGCAAAGGTTTGGTGGAAATGCAAATTTGGACACGAGTGGGTGGCAAGGATAGCGAACCGTAGTCGTGGTTCGGGCTGTCCAAATTGTCACCTGAGAAAAGATACTGTAGGGACAAACCTGGCGTTGTCTTTTCCAGAGCTCGTGGAAGAGTGGCACCTAAAAAATATAGGACGGCCGGAAGATTTTTCCTCCGAGAGCAAAGAACAGATGCAGTGGGTTTGCAAGAAGGCCCATGTTTATTATGAGCAGATAAAGCATAGGGCTAGCGGGAAAGGATGCCCCTTTTGTAGTGGGGAGAAAACTGCCCCGGTTAAAAATCTAAAGCCCAAAAAATAGCTCCAGCTCCAAATTTTATGGTTTTATTAAGCAGTTGGTTAATTGGCTTACTAAACAACGGCTTTTGAGTTCTTGGGCCTGTTGAATCTCAACGGGCTCCATTCGACTTTTGAGAAGCCCGACGCGAAGAATGCGGATATTTTTCGATTCTTGATCTTGAGAATATGCGACTGCGAGCTCGAGCCACATTAAAGCGGAACTCAAATTTTTTGAAACACCTGTCCCTAATTCGTACATTTCGGATAAACGCTCCTGAGACTCTGGATTTCCCAGTTCCGCAGAACGTAAGTACCACCTCGAGGCTTCTCGGAAGTCCTGGCTGATGCTTCCAGAGCCTTTGTCGAAAATAAGGGCTAACTGTGTGGCAGCTTCAAGGTCGCCTTCTCTAACAGCCTGCTTGAGCCAGGGGATCACCTCGTCCGCTCGAACGCCACCAAGTTCCCATATAACCAGTTTGATTAAAGTTCTCTTGGCTTCGGCATGATCTTGCAGGCTTGCTAGTCGGTACAACCGGGCAGCTTCAGCGTAACTTGACAGAACGCCCAAGCCTCTGCGGTATATCTCTCCCAATCGGAAGAGCGCCTCCGCATGGCCCCCTTCGGCGGCAAATGAGTACCATTTTCTGGCCTCCCGGTAGTTTCGTATGTCTAAAGGTCCTTCCTCATATATTATCCCCATATTGAATTGCGAGTCTGCAGGGTCTTGTACCTCAGCGAACCAATACCAATCTACGCTCTGTTCAGCTGTTCGGGGCGGCCCGCCTTTTTCTTTTTCTATGAGTAGTTCAAGCTGAAACTGCGAATCCGCATCCCCGGTTTTAGCAAGTTCTTCCAAGTGTTTTTTTATTTCTACTAACTGTTCTTCAGTGACTTCATTCTCGTCAAACTTTTCATGCGCCGCGTAAGTCCCTGCTGCACTAAAGAAATAAGATAGGAAAATACAAATTAATCCCTTGAAAGCCGATTGTAATGTTGATCGGCGCATTATTTAACGTATCCCGTTAGCTCTTTGCAGTTCACGGACATAGGCAATGATCTCTCCTACCTCACCGCGGGTAATACCTGTTATTCTCGCCATGTTGCCAAAAGGCCAATGGTGACTTTTCACACCTAACTCAACTGCTCTGTAAAAGGACGAGTCGTTATGGTGACTTGGTTCGTAAATTTTATGTACAAGAGGCGGACCCATACCTGGTTTTCCGGAAGCATGTTTACCATGGCACGAGGAGCAGTTTTTAAGAAAAGTTTTTCCTCCTCTTAGAGCCTCTTCAGAAAAGCTCGAAGGAATCTTGACTACAACCATTCCAGAGGCGCTTTTCTTACCTTCTCGTTCTTCAAACACGAGTAATCCTGTAACCGCAAGGGCGGTAAGAGATAAAAGTAAAAGCCGCTTTACCATTAGTCCTTCCGTATCTAAAGGAGCCGGACTAGCTTAGAGAAGCCAGTGCGATTCCCGTGTGGCTGGTTGAGTTTTTCGTAAGAGTAGCAGGGGTTCCTGCTTCTACGATGAAACCGCCTTCTTCCCCACCTTCAGGGCCTAAATCTATAATCCAGTCCGAATTTTTAATTACGTCAAGGTGATGTTCGATGACTATTACGGTATTCCCAAGCTCGACGAGGTTCTCAAGGACCTTAAGTAAGTACGAAATATCGGAGAAATGCAATCCAGTTGTCGGTTCATCAAGAATATAAACTGTCTTCCCCGTGTCTCTTTTCGCCAACTCTCGTGACAACTTAATCCTTTGAGCTTCGCCTCCAGAAAGGGTTGTAGCTGACTGACCTAACTGTATATAGCCTAAACCGACATTGGTGATCGTATCCAGACGCCGTTTGATACTAGGAATGTTTTCAAAGAAACGCGCTGCTTCACTGGCCGTCATACCAAGTATTTCAGCGATATTCTTGCCATTGTAATTAATCTCTAAAGTTTCTCGATTATATCGTTGGCCCCCGCATACTTCGCACGATACAAAGAGATCAGGTAGAAAATGCATTTCTACTTTAATAGATCCGTCTCCTTGGCACGCTTCGCATCTACCTCCCTTTACGTTGAAGGAAAATCGTCCTGGCCCGAATCCTCGCGCTCGAGCTTCAGAGGTTTGGCTGAACAAGTCACGTATCCCGGAGAACAGACCCGTGAACGTGGCGGGATTACTCCTTGGAGTTCTCCCAATCGGCGTTTGATTAACATCGATGACTTTGTCTATATGTTCTATCCCTTGAATGCCGGTGAATTTGCCTGGCAACTCTTTGGCAGAGTACAATCGTTGAGCGAGAACTCGATATAAGGTGTCGTTGACGAGTGTAGATTTCCCTGAACCGGATACGCCAGTGATCGAGATAAAAGATCCGAGAGGAATCTCTAGATTGATACCTTTGAGATTGTTTTCGCTACATCCCGAAAGAATTAGTTTCTTATTTTTCACTTTGTTCTTTCTTGCAGCGCGCAAGATTTTCTTCTTTCCGGCAAGGTAGAGTCCGGTTGGTGACTTATTGTCAGAGCAAATCTCTTTAAGGGTCCCGGAAGCAACAATTTCTCCTCCGTTTTTGCCCGCTCCAGGGCCCATGTCTAGAATATGATCGGCGGCTCGTATTGTTGCTTCATCATGTTCTACAACAATTACGCAGTTTCCAGAAGCTTGAAGCTTCTTTAGGCTATTTAGAAGCATTTTCTGGTCCCGAGAATGTAATCCTATAGAGGGTTCGTCTAGCACGTAAAGCACCCCCATCAAATTTGCACCGATCTGAGTTGCTAACCGAATCCTCTGGGCTTCCCCTCCGGACAAGCTATCGCTTGATCGGTCCAGGGTGAGATAGGAAAGCCCAACATCAATCAAAAACTGAAGCCGGTCAGTAATCTCTTTAATTAATCGTTCTCCTACTGGCGCGTCTTCCTTCTTTAACTTAAAGGAAGTAAAAAACTCTTTTAGTTCAGAAACGGGAAAGTTAACCAAGTCATTTATAGTTTTATTACCGAATGTAACGGCACAGGGTTCCGGTGTTAGCCTGGTTCCATTGCAAGAGTCACATGAAACATTCCTGCCAAACTGAGATAACTCCCTCGCGCGTTCAGGGTCCGAAGAAATTTGTCGCTTGAGATCACCAAAAACACCATCGAAAGGACGGTCAACAGTATATCGTCTCCTTCCTTTTTTTAATGTAAGTTTAAGTTTTTTGTTTCCCGTACCATAAATCAATGCTTTCTGAATCCGCTTACTAAGTTTCTTCCAAGGGATATCTAATTCAAACTTCAAGCTGTTAGCCAATGCAGAGAGATAGTCTTGATAGTATTTCCGGTGTTTACCGAGACTCCAAGGCGTAATTGCACCTTCTTTAATCGATAGAGAGGGATCGGTAATAAACAAATCCGGTTCGAGTGCATTAGTTTGACCAAAGCCTTTGCACTGTGGGCACATTCCCTGTGGACTGTTGAATGAAAAAAGACTTGGAGTTAGCTCCGGTAGCGAGATACCACAACTGAGGCATGCGTTGGTTGTCGAAAGAATAATGTCTTCTTTACTTTCTGTGACAAGAGAGACCACACCATTTGTCAACTTTTCAGCAGTTTGAATCGATTCTAGGACTCGGCTTCGAATGCGATCTTTGATTATAAGGCGATCTATAACTAGACTAATGTTGTGATTCGAATGGCGATCCAATTCGATCTCGTTTCTCAGGTCATGATAAGTTCCATCAATTCGAACTTTGGAAAATCCTTGACTACGGAAAGTATCCAACTCTTTTTTGTACTGTCCCTTTCGTCCGCGAACAATAGGAGCATGTATTTCGATTCGTGAACCTCTTGAGAGAGATAACACTCGATCTGCCATTTGGTCTAGCGTCTGACTCGTAATAGGTTTGTGGCATTTGGTGCAATGAGGGTCGCCAATGCGAGCAAAAAGAAGGCGCATGTGGTCGTAAATCTCTGTAGT
>DKAI01000057.1:0-3054 GCA_002450755.1 Deltaproteobacteria bacterium UBA6930 | reverse complement strand
GAGGGGGAAAGACCTTCTATGTTATCGACATCAGGCTTACCCATCTTTTCTAAAAAGACTCTGGCGTAGGCTGACAGCGACTCTACATAACGTCTTTGGCTTTCGGCATAAATGGTGTCAAATGCAAGCGAGGATTTCCCAGATCCCGAGAGTCCCGTTATTACCACGAGTGCGTCTCTAGGAATTCTTACATCAAAGTCTTTGAGATTGTTTTCTCTGGCTCCTTTGATCTCAATGAACTCTTCGATAATAGGCATCGCGCGTACTGTCGTTTGTTTATTCGTTAGAAATTCGAAAATCTTCGGGCTTAAAAGTTGTTCTTCGATCGATGTAGGTCCTGCTACGCATATCATCGATAAACAATCGGTATTGTTCGTCGCTCCGTTCTCTCCTTACTGCTCGAGCTATTTTATCTCGAACATCACTGAAACTACGCTCCGAAGCGTCGCGTCGATCCGTAACGACCAGAACAGAGCATGCGTGAGGAAGCTCGACAACTTCGCTCATGGCTCCCGGAGGAAGTGTTTCTGCCAAATCGCGCATCCATCCAATAAGATCTGAGACAGAAGTCCAACCAAGGCTTCCTCCACCGTTTGGATTCACATAGCTGGTTTGAGATGCGACTAAAGGAAAGGGTTCTCCAGCAACAACACGTTCTCGAGCTGCTCGTACCTTATCGCAGGCTTCGCTATCGGCCTCCCGTGGTATGAGGATTTGACTAATTTGTACTTCGAGTCCCTCTCCAGTTTCTTGAGCGTACTCGTTCTCATAGATAGTTTTGAGTTCTTCCTCATCTATGCGAATTTTAGACATTACCATTCCTTGAATAACCTTGTGTTGCTCCAGTTCATCGCCAATTTTCTCGCGGTACTCGGAAAAACTCAGCCCTTGTTTTTCTACACTTGTCCGCAATTCGCTAGCTGTGATGTTGTTGTCGCCTGCTATTCCTGCGATCGCAGCATCAATTTCCGAGTCGCTTGCAGAGAGCTCGGCCTGCCTTATTACTTGACGAATTAGGGCTTGCTCGATCAAACGATCCAATGCCTGCTCGTGAGTTTTGACTAAATCTTCGATCGTCCCACCTTGTTCTAGAAGTTTGAGAGCTATTGGTGCGGCCATCTTTTGCACTTCGGATAGCAGTACGATCTCGGATCCGACCTGAGCAGCTACCCCCTCTACCCTCTCTACTGCCGCTGCTCGCACAGCCGCCGTAATTATGGGGAATGCTATCAAGAGGAGGAAAATTATTTTTCTCTCGAATTTTTGAAACAACGGACTAAGTCCCACCATTGTACTACCTGCCAAAGTTTTCTTTCCTATAGGTTAACCTGCTTATGCAGCTTTTGTGGTGTTTGATTTTTAAGGAATTTCTCTTTCGAGAAACAAAAAAGTCCCCAACTACGATTAAAAGCCGATCTTTCTCAAGGCAAAACATGTCTCTTTTGCGTTAAAGTCGGATATACCTTCCAGATACCATGTGTTCTCACCTTCTGGATCACAGAGGACTTGTGTGGTAGCCCAAAGTCCTTGTTCCAGAGGCTTAAAATTAGTTCTATCAGCTCGTCTTGCATCACCATCACAGCGTAGAAATTTGTGCTGCTTAAAGAAAGGAACAAGCGCGTTTTTCAAATCAGACGGGTTCCAAATAAAATCCTCATCTTTACGTAAGATGGAGGCTGCGCCCACATAATCTTGTTCAGATAAAGCCCTTACGAAAAGGTGTAACTCCTTTCTAATTCGGACAGAAAGTTCTCTAAAATCGATGCTATTAGGATTTCGACTCATGCCGGTTTGTTGTTTTGACCCAAGTTCTGCAGACTTGTTGTTATGGAGGCGTGTTTCCCATTCCCTTAAAAGACTAGAATCGACGTTCGAAATCTCGGAGTGAAGATAGTGCTCGATTTCTTCAATCGACTCGTTTTTGGCAGAGTTTGGAACGTTCCTGAGAAGTGTTCCGTATACACTAGATAAATACCTGAGCAGTAACCCCTCGACGGCCTCTAGCCGATATTTTCTTACATAATCATCGAAACCGATACGTGTCTCGATCATCTCCCTAGCAATGGACTTGGGTTTTATGTTTTCTTCACCAATCCAAGGGTGATACTCAGCGAAAAGATCGAAAGCTTTATAAATTTCTCGAGCATTAGGCTTGGGGTGGGTTACTAATTCTAAACGCCTAACTCTTTCTTCGTACGGTACCCGACGGGCTTTCAATTTGGCGCGCAGCTCGCTCTTCGCCATTCTTTCTTGTGCATATAATATTGGTCTTGGTTGTTCGAGTACCGATTCAACCAGAGATATTACATCATAAGAATAGGAAGAATCATCCTTTGATAATGTATCTAGAGCTTCAACTAGAAATAAGGAAAGACTGTGATATAAAGAAAATTCCTGCTGTAGATCTTGATCAACAATTAGGCCTCGAGCAGAATCACCCGTTTCTTTCGTCAATAGAATGATTTCCGCGTTTACAAGGGCGCGGAAAAGCTGAGCAGCTTCTCTCCTCAACCGTGACTTTCTTGCGCTCCCCGCGTGAGAGCGATTTATAACATCGATAAGGTCCCCGTATCCTCCTCGCTTTCCACGGATCCTCCTGTCTCTCTGCAATGAGTTCACAATTATTCCATGATCTATTTGGAATTGTGATCGTAAAGTCTCGGGAGGGGTATGTATGAGTCTCTGAAAATCTTTTTCATTCCAAATAAGATCTCGATTATTCGAAGCTCTTTTCCCACCCCTGTTCGATTTAAAGGGCCTAGAAGATTTTCTTTTAATCATGTGTTGTGGTGCCTGACAAACAACACTCCCTCGATCATCAAATCCTTTTCTACCTGCTCTTCCAGAAATCTGCTTAAATTCTCGAGCTGTAAGTAAGCGAAGTTTCTCGCCATCGAATTTAGATAGTTTCGAAAAAACAACAGTTCGAATAGGAATATTGACACCAACGCCCAAGGTATCCGTACCGCAAATTACGCGTAAGAGTCCTTGTTGAGAAAGTTGTTGAACAAGAAATCGGTATTTCGGTAATAGTCCTGCGTGGTGGAGTCCAAT
>DKAI01000119.1:4619-13419 GCA_002450755.1 Deltaproteobacteria bacterium UBA6930 | reverse complement strand
TCATCTTCAGAAATTTTTAAAAGTTCAATCCAGTCACGATATGTAAGAGGCTCAAGTTCTCGTGACATAGACTCCGCTCGAATGTGTGCGAGAAGAACTTCATGCTCCTGAGAGAGCAAGGGTATGTGATCAGAAAGAAATACGTAGCCGTCTCTTATATTGACAGTATTTTTTTCGAGTAGTCTTCCCAAAACTAATTCGAACGCGCCTTTTGGAGAGTTTTTCGGTAGCTCACCTGAAAGAGTACCCTGTGGAATTCCGGGCCTTATTTGATGTTTCGCATGATAATTTCTAACAGACTGAAGAAGTGTGCGTTCAAAAACGTTGACGATTTCGCCGAATAACCAGACCCCAGACGAAGTTCTAATAACATTTTTGTTATCCGAGATTAGTGACTTAAGTTTCCTATGTGTAACTCCTGAAAATAGAGCTAGATCCTTTTCATGAATGCCGTTGTAACCCGAGAGTTTGATACGAAGTATCAAACTCTCGGCCTCGTGTGCTTGTAACAGTTCCGTTAAGTAGGAGACCAAATCTGGATTGCTATGCCTCATATGAACTGGAGAAATGTCTATTACCACACCTCCTCCAAAAGTTGCACCAGATTGAAAATTCCTTGAAAAACCTCTGAATACGACCCGATCACCAGGAATAAGAGGTAGTGTTTCGCTTTCTAAATGAACTCTTGCGAAGTTTATTTCCTCTGATTTTGATGTGGGCCCTCCAAGAGGTGAGATCCTGCCGAGAAGTTCACGGGTACCGCTCAAGATAGACACGGATGTTCGGTCTTTTAAATCTGGTGCATCCGGGAGCCAGTTTAGAGAAACATCGAAAGAGTCCGTGTTGTAAATTGCCTGGCGTTTAGAGAGGACTTGCCCTCGGCCTATATTTTCTAAGTCAATTCCTTGAATATTTACAGCGCAGCGGATTCCAGGTTTAACTTGAGTTACATCTTTTCCGAAAGATTGCAGTCCTCTTATTCGTCCCGTATGTCCGCTTGGATAAAGTTCGATTTCATCTGAGAGGTTTAGGTTTCCACCTACTAAAGTTCCCGTCACTATTGAACCAAATCCTTTAGATGAAAAGACGCGGTCTATGAAAAGACGCGGTGGGCCGCCTTTTTTGGGTGTCGCACGAGCTTTTTTAAGGCAGAGTAAGAGCTCTTTCTGAAGGTCTTGGATGCCTTGTCCTGTTCGAGACGAAACATGAACGATAGGGGCATTGGAAAGAATTGATGGCGCTAAGAAATCCGAAATTTCAAGCTCTGCCAATTCAGCTAGGTCCTTTTCTACAAGGTCACACTTTGTGAGGGCTACTACGGCATGGTGTATGCCAAGGAGTTCGCAAATAGCAATGTGTTCGCGGGTCTGGGGCATCACGCCCTCATCGGCCGCGACTACTAAGAGAACCATATCGATTCCGGAAGCTCCCGAAACCATGGTACGAACTAGCTTTTCATGTCCCGGAACATCTACAACACTTAGCTGTGCTCCTTCAATAACAAGTGGGGCGAAGCCAAGTTCAATGGTAATGCCTCTAGTTTGTTCTTCAGGGAGGCGGTCTGTCTCCACTCCTGTAAGGGATCGAACAAGTGAGGTCTTTCCGTGATCGATATGACCAGCAGTTCCCAGCACCAGGTTAATTTCTTTAGTCAATTAAGTTTTGGCCTAGGTACGGGATAAGTTTCTCTGGCACTTTTATTGTTCCATCGGATTGCTGGTGGTTTTCTAAGATAGCGAGAATTGTCCTAGCGTTTGAAATCGCCGTGCCATTCAACATGTGAACAAGTTCTGTTTTTTTGCTCCCATCACGTCGGAATCGGATCTTTAATCGCCTGGCCTGAAAGTCTGTGCAGTTAGAAGTACTTGTAATTTCGCCCCAAGATTCTCTTCCTGGCATCCAGGCTTCGAGATCGAACTTGCGGTAAGCGGGTGCTCCCAAATCTCCTGCAGCAATCTCAATCACTCGATAGGGTATTTCTAGTCCTTGAAATATTTCCTCTTCGATTGAAAGAAGTTTTTCGTGCAGGTCGTTCGAATCTTCAGGTCGCGCGATCACAAACATTTCAACTTTGGTGAACTGATGGACTCTGTACAGTCCCTTGCTCTCCTTACCAGCCGCGCCCGCCTCAGTCCGGAAGCAATGGGAAATACCGGCCATTTTTATTGGTAAGTCTTCTTCACTAAGAATGGTGTCGACATATAGTCCGCCTAAAGTGATTTCAGCGGTGCCTATTAGACAGAGATTTGTATCCGAAATAGAGTAAATCTGGGTTTCCTGACCTCTGGGGTTAAATCCAAGACCTGCCACGATTTCTGATCGGGCGAGGTCTGGCGTTACGTAGGGGGTAAACTCTTGTGCCGTTAATATGTCCAGTGCATAGCGCTGTAGCGCCAATTCGAGCAACGCAGCGGCGTTTTTGTAGTAGTAAAATTTCTGTCCGGCGACCTTAGCTCCACCCTCAAAGTCGAATAGATCGAGATCTTCACCGATTCTAATATGATCTTTTGGTTTGAAATCGAAGTTTGGTATGTGACCAATCTGGCGAATGCTTTTTCCGTCATTTTCTCCACCGGGCGGAACGCTGGGGTGCAGAAAGTTAGGAACCTTGACTAAGTCGGCTTCAAATTTTCTCCGATGGTCTGCCAGTTTTTTTTCCAAGCGAGTTACAGTTTCTTTGATCGCACGCCCTTCAGCTAAATGAGCTTCCCTTTCGCTCGCACCCAATCTTTTCTTGCCAATGTTCTGATGTTCGTTGCGTCGCCGATTGACCTCGTTTAGTTCTGTTTGCAATGCGCTTACTTGTTTTTGGTTTTCAATGAGTGCGTCTATATCTAGTGGGGTTCCGCGGAGCTCGCAGCTGCGGATTATCTCGGAACGTTGCGTGGCTAGAGATCTTGGGTCTAACATTTTTCAATTTTGACTAGCGAGCGTAGTCGTAAAAACCTCGCTGGGTTTTTCTCCCTAAATGACCTGCTTCCACCATACGCCTAAGCATAGGAGGCGGGGCGTAGAGAGGTTCGTTGAATTCTTCGTACATAGAGATTGCCACTGACATAGTGGTATCTAGTCCGATTAGATCTGCTAGCGCCAGGGGTCCCATGGGGTGGTTGCAACCTTTAACCATACCCGCGTCGATATCTTCTGGTGTGGCAAACCCTGCCTCGGCCATGCGGATAGCAGAAAGGATATAAGGAATTAGAAGCGCATTTACAATAAATCCCGCGCGGTCTTGGGAACGGACCACGATTTTCCCAAGCTGATTCGCGGCAAATGTATGTGCTCTTTCGATAGTTTCTTTACTAGTAACGAGTGATGGAATTAATTCCACTAAATCGAGGACCGGGACTGGATTAAAAAAATGTAAGCCACAGACATTTTCGGGACGGTTAGTCTCGATAGCAATTTTCATGATTGGAATAGATGATGTGTTCGAAGCAAGAATTGCCTGTGAATCTACAACGTGGTTATCGAGCTCTCGGAAGCATTCAATTTTAGCTGCTTCGTTTTCGTAGATCGCTTCGATGACCATCTGGCAATCTTTGAAATCGGAGTATTCAGTTGTATAAGTGATCCGTGATGAAATTGCCTCTTTCTGACTTTCATCAATTTTATTGCTTTTTACTCCGCGATCTAAGGATTTTTCAATCCTGGCTGCAGCAGCTTCAAGTACGGAGCTATCTGTTTCTCGAAGAATGATTTTAATTCCGTTCTTCGCGCAAACCTCGGCAATTCCTGAGCCCATTAAACCGCCGCCTACGACACCAATTTGTTCAAATGACATGATCCTGTCCTTTTGATCTTGTCCCATATCTTATGGGGCCGAGATCATAGCGAGCTTAATCTCTAAGTGAGGTAAAGTAGAGCACCCTTTTGTGGTGTTTTTACGACTTCTCCGATAATTGTTGAGTTCCTATCTCCTGATTCCTTTAGCGCAGCCAGGCAGGAGGACGCACGTTCTTGAGGGAGAGCAGCAAGCAGGCCACCCGAAGTCTGTGGATCGAATAGGATTGGAGGTAGGTCGCCGCCTAGCATTCTGAGTTGACTTGCGGCGCGTGCGTGATTTTGAGAATGGAAAGTACTTCTAACCCCATCTAGTATGAGGCTTTGGGCCCCCGATAATAAGGGCAAGTTTTGCTTATAAACTGCCCCTCCCGCCTGGCTCGCTAGAAGCATTTCTCCAAGGTGTACCGCTAATCCGAAGCCGGTTACATCGGTCACTGCACTAGCTCCAAAACGTCGGAGAATGTCAGAAGCCTCTGCATTTGGTCGCACCATGCTCTCGGTTGCTTCTTTAATCCACTGCCCAAGTGCAAGGCCACGCATATCCGCTGCGAGGATCACGCCCGTTCCCAAGGCCTTGGTGAGTATAATTTTATCACCTGGTTGAGCTCCTCCTTTCTTGAATACTCCTGACCCGTGGGGGTCACCAGTGACAGCAAGACCGACATTTAGATCGTCACCGCGAGTCGTGTGCCCTCCCACAAGGCTCACGGACAAAGGATCAAGGGCATTTCGGATTCCTGAAAGTGTTTGCCATAGTGTCTCCTCTGCCTGGAGATTGTTTTTATCGGGAATCTGGATCCATGCCAAAGCGTAACGGGGGGTTCCACCACAGGCGTAGATATCACTCACGGCATTAACTGCCGCGACTCGACCCACCAACCATGAGTCTTCTTGGAATGCGCGGAACGCATCGACCGTGAGAAGCACTTCATGATCATTGCCTGTCGCTACCAGTGCTGCGTCGTCTCCTACTCCCATTACCACCCCCTCATCGGGGATAGGTTTGGGTAATCGGGAAAGCGCATGCGCTAACTCGTTACCACCCAGCTTTGCCGCACAGCCGCCACATTCCATTTCGTCCATTCCCATTTGGCTTGGGCTCGGAAGTGCTCCTGTCTCTTTTCCTTTCGAGTCAAGCACCTGAAAACGGGACATGAATCGGCGATCTATCCATCGTTTTAGCCTAAAGATATGATTCCCAATAAAGATCTTGCCCCATTTTGTTCCTAAAGCACGATTATTTCCGAGATGTAAAAGGCTTAAAAAATCTCTTTGTGGCTTGTACTCAATTAGGCGACGACCGGAAAAGTATCTCCGCAAATTGCGTTCTAAGTAGGGACCCTGACGAACTGCGTAAACGCCGGCTTTTGGTACCCAAGGAAAATTCACCAGGCTAGAACAGTCCCCTACGGCGAAGACGTCGGGATGATTTTCAACTTGAAGGGTCGATGTGATCCTTAGGAAACCCGAGGAAGTTTTTGGTAACGCTGTGGCTCTTATAAATGCGGTCGGCGCAGCTCCTGTTGCCCAAATAGTTAGATTCGATTGGATTTTTCCATTTCGCGTGATTACAAAGTCCTTTTCTACTGCAGTTGCATGCTCCGACGTTTTCACTGTGATGTCATTTTCGATTAAAAGTTCATGAACTTTTTGCTTAACTGTTTTGGAATACCCAGAGAGAATGTGCTGTTCAGCACTCAGAACTTGAATTTCGGCCTCTTTCCCGTTTCTTCTCACTCGGTCTTTTATTGTAAGACAGAGCTCGACTCCTGCGGCTCCACCGCCGATGATTGAAATTTTCGAGTTGACTGGCAACGATTCTATTCGTTCGTTGAGTTTGTCAACAAACGAAGAGATTGGCCTCGTTGCAAGAGCATATTCCCAGACTCCGGGTGCATCTATGTCCCTAACGGTGGAGCCGACATCAATGCTGACGACGTCATAGGAAATTGACGGACGGCCACAGAGAACAATTCGCTTCTGATCTGGATCGAGAGATACGGCGGCTGCCAAAATAACACTTGCGCCTGCGCGTCGAGCAAGCGGGATAACATCGATTTGAAGTTCTTCGAGCTTATAGTCACCAGCTACGTATCCTGGTACCATCCCTGAATAAACTGCATCTGTTCGATTGATGACTACTATGATTCGCACATTTGGCTCGGGCTTCATAGCGAAACGGCGTAGTAGTTGGATGTGAGCATGTCCACCTCCGACTAAGACGAGGTTTCTTTGCTTTGGTAAACTTTGAGGATTTAGGGATTTTCTTACTTTAATCATTTTTAGCGAAAGGCGGGTATCACTGTTTCAGCGAAATGCATTGCGGGAATTCGTGTGTCTCGGCCAAAAAATTCGATAATGAAATGTTCACACCCGATTTTTCGATGTGCTTCGATACAGTCGATAACACGATTAGGCGGTCCCCATATTCCATGTTCTTCCAGACCACGTCCCATATGTTCACCGTAGATCTTTTTCGCTTTATTTAAGGCATCCATTGCATCTTTTTCGCTTTCGCTGACTACGACCATGCATTGTTGGGAAACAGTGATCTCGGAGAAGTCCCTTCCGACAGTTTCGCAATGTTTCTTTAGAATCGTTGTTTTCCATTCTAGATCTTTCTGGAAGACTGCCAAGTTATTCCAAATATCGGCATGTCTGGCGGCGATGTTCAAAAGGATCTTTTCTCCTCCACCTCCGATTAGAATTTTCGGTGTTTGCTTTGGCTTGGGTTCTAGGATCGCCTCCCGGGTACTGAAGTATTTTCCTTCAAAGCTAAAAGCCTTTTCTCTGTACAGGCCTTTAATAATCTCAAGGCTTTCTTGTAGCGCCAAGAGTCGGTGTGGAAGTGAAGGGAAAGGAACTCCGTAGCCTTCGAATTCGGCCTCGAACCAGCCTGCTCCTAGCCCGATGACTGGACGCCCTGGGGCAATTTGTTCAATCGTGGACACCTGTTTGGCTAAAACGGCAGGATGTCTGAAAAAAGGGGGTGTCACTAGGGTACCAAGCTCTACCGTCTTGGTGATGGCTGCGACGGCGGCGAGTTCGGTCCAGGCTTCCATAATTGGAAGGCTCGGGTTAGGTACGCCAAACAAATGGTCGCAGACCCAAACAGAATTAAAGCCGAGTTTCTCGAATTGAATTGCCGCCTCAGAAGCTTCTTCCCAGCTTCGTTTAATCTGAGGAAGCGTTACACCAAAATGAGGCCCACTCACTCTTCGGCGGCTTCCTGTAGTTCGACCATATTCCCTGCAGGGTCACGTACGAAAAGTTGAAAATTGCCAACGATGTTTCCGAACGTGAAATATGGTATTTCCTTCTCGTCAAGCACCCTCATTGCTTCTCGGACATTTTCAACGGCCAAGGCCACGTGTGGGCTTACGGGGTCTTCATTTTCCGATTTGGCGAAGGGAGAAGGTCCCTCCGCTCCCATAAGATGAATCTGCTGTCGGGAAGTTGAATCCAAGTTCATCCAAAAGCCGGGAACGCCTCGAATATCTGGCCGTCCTTCATCCGAGTTGAGTCCTAGAATGTCTTCATAAAAAATTCTTACTGCCTCTACCTCTTCGGGCTTCTTGCCCACTCTTACACCGTGATGAAGAAGCCCCGTAACCTTGATACCCATAAGTTGACCTCGCTCTTTAACTAAGGATTCTATCTGTCTTGTCGCAACTTTCGGAGAATAACTAAACCTGTGCTATACCCGGGGGGGATTATTTTGGCCAAGTGCCCTTAATACTGGTGGCTGACTGAGAAGAAGACCCGGGAGAAACAAAAGATGGAAGATGTTTACATAATCAGCGCTTGTCGAACGGCTGTCGGAGGCTTTGGTGGGCAAACCAAAGACGTTCCAATTCAGAAACTTGGGGCGGTGGTCCTTAACGAGGCGCTCAGGCGTGCGGGGGTTGAAGGGGACGCCGTAGACGAGGTTATCCTCGGTAACGTAATTCAAGGCATGCTTCAACTTGCGCCGGCACGAGTTGCGGCTCTCGAGGCTGGTTTGCCCGACTTTGTCCCGGCTTACACAGTTAACAAGGCGTGCGGCTCAGGCCTCAAAGCTGTTGCCTTGGGAGCGCAAGCCATCCGCGCTGACGAGGCGTCGGTAGTGTTGACAGGGGGAATGGAAAGCATGAACACGGTTCCATTCGCACTTCCAGGAGCTCGTTGGGGTTACCGGTTGGGAACCCAAAACGCTGTCGACATGCTGACGGATGCTCTTACTTGCCCCGTGGAGCATATACATATGGGGGTTACTGCGGAAAACGTTGCAGAACGCCACGGAATTGAGCGCATGGAACAGGACGAGTATGCCGCGGGTAGTTACTCAAAGGCCCTGGCTGCACAACGTGCGGGAAAGTTCAAAGAAGAAATTGTTCCGTTCGAGATAGAGCAAAGACGGGGTGGAGCAGTCCTGTTTGATACTGATGAAGATCCGCGCGAGACGACCTTCGAATCACTTTCTGCTCTACGCCCTGCCTTTAAACAGGACGGCACGGTGACCGCGGGCAATGCGTCGAATATTGACGATGGAGCATCGGCACTCCTTTTGGCATCTGGTACAGCTGTAGCTGAAAAGGGCTTTAAGCCTTTGGCAAGAATTACGGGCGCAGCCTCGGCGGGGCTCGAAGCCAGTCACATGGGTCTTGGACCTGCTAGAGCGATACCTAGGCTAATGAAGAAGCTCGGATGGAATTACCAAGATATTGATTTATGGGAATTGAACGAGGCTTTTGCGGCTCAAACACTTGGGGTACTTAGAGAACTTCCTGAGATAAATAAGGATCGAGTCAATGTGAACGGTGGTGCAATTGCACTGGGTCATCCGGTGGGTGCCTCTGGTGCAAAGATTCTCACTACTCTTTTATATGCTCTTCGAGATCGTGGCGGTAAAAGAGGAGTTGCATCCCTTTGTATTGGCTCAGGAATGGGCATTGCACTTGGGGTTGAACTAGTCAATTAGAGCTATACTCCTCTTAGTTCTAGAGCCGATACTCTGCTTCTATTACTTAAGTAA